>NZ_JBZYAO010000045.1:0-65405 GCF_059820445.1 Paenibacillus sp. sgz302190 | reverse complement strand
GGGGATCCACGCGTTCCCATCTCGAACACGACCGTTAAGCCCTCCAGCGTCGATGGTACTTGAACCGAAGGGTTCTGGGAGAGTAGAACGTTGCCAAGCACTGCAAATAGCCTTCTTGAGAAAACAATCTCAAGAAGGCTATTTTTGTATCCGGCCGAAGAGAAACGCCCCCGAAAGGGCCGCCCCCCGACGACATTCAGAGGCGGACAATATTTTCATTTTTCCCCGAAATGAAAAGGTTTTGATTGATGCACGACGATGCTGAGGACCAGCCCCATGGACAGCATGTTGCTCATTAAAGAACTTCCTCCATAGCTGACAAAAGGGAGCGCGATTCCCGTAAGCGGCATTAACCCGGTATGCATGGCGATGTTCTCAAAAATTTGCAGCGTAAACATCGATACCACGCCGATAATTATATAAGATCCGGCTAAATCCTCGCATCTGATCGCAATAAGAATCATTCGATAAATCAGTAGAAAATAGAGCAGCAGCAGCACGGCTGAGCCTATGAAGCCGAATTCCTCACCGATAACGACATAAATCGAGTCGGCATAATCATAAGGGATATATCCGCTTTGCACCATTTTGCCCTTGAGGTAGCCTTCGCCCATAAGCTGGCCGGAACTGACCGCTCTCATGGAATTGACAACATGATAACTTTGATCCGGATCCAGAGTCGGGTCCAGAAAGGTCTGAATTCTGTGAAGCTGGTGTGTTTTTATGATTTTGTTGAAAACAGGCGTGTCTACGAAATATAAGGCCGTTATGCTGCCGACAATTACGATAAAGGTGATAAAGCCGATAAGTCCATGTTTTACACGAATCATGCCGATCCACAGCATGCCGATCAATATACAAATAAAAACGATCGATGTCCCCATATCGGGCTGATCCATGATGAGCAGAAACGGTATGCCTACAATGGCCAGCATTGGAACGATATCTCGAAAGAATCGCAGATAGTCTCCGCTGCGTTTTTCAATCATTTTCGCCAACAGCAGGATGACGAATACTTTGGCCAGCTCCGACGGCTGAAATTGCATGAAATGAAGGTTAATCCAACGTTGGGACCCGTTAATATTCATCCCTTTAAACTTGACGAAAACTAGCAAAAGGACGCTGAATATATAAAGATATACGGATAAGTGGCGCACGATACCCCTGTAATCGATCATGGCGAGGGCCAACATGGGCACAAACAAGACGGCAAACATAACCAAATTCGATATATGCAGCCCGGCATACTTCGTGTTATTCGTGGCGCTATAAATTGCAATCGTGCTGATCGCCATAAAACATATCAATAAGGAGATAATAACAGGGTCTAATTTTTTCGCTCTTAGCAGCAGTTCCTGGAGCATGCGCCACCCTTCCTTTCATTTGTTTCCGGGTTACATATTTTCTGATGCTGCAGTTGCATCGTGTTCAAGATAGAGGTTTTTCGCTTTTTCGTCATAGGCGTACAATTCGGCGTACCGTCCCCAGTCAATCAAAATATCCAACTGATGGGCGGCTTCTTCCGAACCAAAGTGCTTTTCAAAAATTTCCACGAAAAACTCCCGCTCCATTTTGTTATTGGACTTGGAATGCAAGATCCAGATGATTTTTTCAATCATGGGGACGTGATGCAGCACCTGTTTTTTGAAAATTTCTTTCCTGTCCAGAACGCTGGCATCGGCAAAATGGCGCCCAATCTCCGTTAATTCGATATCTCCGTGTTGTATGCTGGCAAACCCGAGCATCTGCGCGGCTTCGACAATGGGCAAAAAGTCTTCAAGATTCAGGCTTAATTGATCGGCCAGCTTATATAAATCGACCGTTTTCCCGAGATCGTCGATCAATTCGATAAATCCCGTTAATGCACCGGCCGGCACTTTCGGCACTTTTTCGATCTTTTTCTTTTGCCCGCCAAACGGTTCATCCGGCTTCATTTCGCGTTTGGTCAAAATAGAATAAATTTTGTCGACAAGGCCTGTAAAGTGCGGCTCCTGCTTGTTTCGCCAATGAGGCATGGAAATGGGAATATCGGCGATGACCCGGGCAGGGTCGCGAGACAGGACGATGGCCCGATCGGACATGTACACCGCTTCTTCGATGCTGTGCGTGACCATAATAATGGACTTCGTAGGAATCTTCTTTTCCGTCCATAGTTCAAGCAAGTCGCGTTTGAGGTTCTCCGCGGTCAGAACGTCCAAGGCCGAAAAAGGCTCATCCATCAGCAAAATGTCGGGCTCCATCACTAAAGCGCGGCCAATGCCGACACGCTGCCTCATCCCTCCCGACAGTTCTTTCGGATAGGCACTTTCGAATCCGTCCAATCCGACCATATCGATGATTGAGAGGGCTTTGCGCATTTTGTCCGCTTCCGTCAGCGGTTTATTTTCAAGCCCCAGTTTTACGTTCTCCAGCACGGTCAGCCACGGAAAAAGCGCAAAAGACTGAAAGACCATGCCGACTCCGGGATTAGTCCCCCGTACTTCTTTACCGTTATAAAAGACGGCTCCCTGAGAGGGAGGGATGAGCCCGGCAATGATTCGAAGCAGAGTGGATTTGCCCGAACCGGATGGACCCAGGATGGAGACAAACTCGCCTTCCGTTATTTTCAGATGGATATCCTCCAGGATGTTGGCGCCGGCCGAGCCCGGCATATCGTAATGTTTGAGAACTTGCTGCAGTTCGATCAATGCATGTTTCATGGTGAAGACACCTCTATTCCAAATGATATTTTTTCTCGGAGACGGCGTACAGCTTGCGCCACACCAAGCGATTGACCAGAACGACCAGCAGGCACATCACGATAATTCCCCAAATGATTTGCGGCCAATCTCCTTTGGTTGTCGCCTCGGTAATGAATGTTCCTAACCCGGACGCTTGCAGGTTGTTGTTTTTCCACGAGACGAGCTCGGATACGATGCTTGCGTTCCAAGCGCCGCCGCTGGCGGTTATGCATCCCGTAATGAGAAAAGGAAATATGCTCGGCAAAATTAACTTCACCCATGTTTGTAGACGCGACAAACGCAAAATAGATGCAGCTTCTTTCAAATCGGAAGGAATAGCCATCGCTCCGGCGATGACGTTGAACAGGATGTACCACTGCGTTCCCAGCATCATGAGAGGAACAGCGCCGATATCCATGCTGATCCCAAGCTTCAGGTACAGGATGGCGAACAACGGGAAAGCCATATTGGCCGGAAAAGAAGCGAGGACCTGCACAACAGGCTGAGCAATCCTGGATAGTTTGGGACTCATCCCGATCATGACCCCGACCGGAACCGTCCATGCTGCGGCCAGCAGCGTTGCCACGAATACGCGAAGAGCCGTTAAAAGCCCGAGTCCGACAACCCGCAACAATTCCTTCCAGCTTAACTGTACGATTTCGAGCAGAGCTTCATACACATACCTCGCGACGAACAAAATGATGACGATTCCGATTAGCCGGACCGCTATTTTGGATGCGAGTGCAGGCGGTTTCGGCCAATGGATGGCGGCGCTTCGCTTTTTGAAACGACTGCTTAGGTCGTGAAAAAAGGTTCCGGCGGCATGATTAGCGTAGCGAACGAATCTGGCGCGTTTGAGGATATCGTATACCCAGGATTGCGGCACTTCGCCCGCTTCCGTTTGCTCGTTCTTGAATTTTTGCGCCCAAGCGACGATCGGCCGCCAGAACAGCTGGTCTACCAGAATAATCAGAATGACCATAGTGATAATGGCGTATACAATGGCTTTCACGTTTCCTTGATCGGCGGCCAAAGCCATGTAAGATCCGATGCCGGGCAGATGAATGTCTTGATTGAGCACGCTGATCGATTCGCTGGCCGCGAGAAAAAACCAGCCTCCGCCGAAAGACATCATGCTGTTCCACACGAGCCCCAACATGGAAAAGGGCACTTCGAGCTTGGTAAAGCGCGGCCACCGGCCAAGCCGGTGAATACTGGCTGCTTCGTCCAGCGCCCGCGGTATCGTCGTCAGCGAGTGGTAGAAGCTGAATGTCATATTCCATACCTGACCGGTGAATATGGCAAAGATCGAAGCGCATTCGACGCCGAGCAGACTGCCGGGAAAAAGCGCCATGAACATCAAGACGGTTGCCGACAGGAAACCGAGCACAGGCACGGATTGCAGGATGTCGAGCGCAGGGATCATAATTTTCTCGGCAATCCGGTTGTTCGCGGCGATTCGCCCGTATACGAACGTAAACAATAACGAAGCGCCGAAGGCGATGAACATTCTCAAAAGCGAGCGCCCCGCGTAATAAGGAAGCAGATAGGGGTCAAGGTTCATAACAGGCTGCTGGCTTGGAGAAAATGGGGCGCGCATACCGGCGCCAAGCTGGGCAGCCATATAAAGAATGGACATAAGCATGAGAAAGACGATGATGTCCGCCAAACCGAACTTACGTTTGCTGTTGATGGTGGAGAAGCCGTTCCATTTCATCGTGATAACCCCCTTTGGGCGAAATAAAAAAACTCTCCCCTGCAATTGGCAGGAGGAGAGCGCAAATATTCCAT
Source organism: Paenibacillus sp. sgz302190 (assembly GCF_059820445.1). Classification (NCBI taxonomy): domain Bacteria; kingdom Bacillati; phylum Bacillota; class Bacilli; order Caryophanales; family Paenibacillaceae; genus Paenibacillus; species Paenibacillus sp. sgz302190. The sequence goes on along the minus strand of NZ_JBZYAO010000045.1, from coordinate 60,894 downwards.
CTATTCAGATTGATTATCAGATGAATCAGCGGCAGAACAAGCCCTTGGGCAAGCCGGGCTTTGAACATGCTTGATGACGATCTGAGGGTACGCTGAATAATGGATGCACACGTTTCCTAGCTAACAATGCATATGGCAAGCTATTCATCTGTCGCATTCGACTACTACTGTCCATTTCCAGTTTCCCCCCTTTGTACATACAATATGAAAGCCCTCAGGGATTGGTCCCAGAGGGCATGCGTTTACAAGGCAATAAAACGGCTCCCCCTAGTCCAGTTTTGACACTATACAACGTAAAGCGAACGTTCGTTCGCTTAGCCACCTTAAGAAAAGCCTTAATCCGGCAGTTCCTGTTCTACCCATTGGCATCTTTCGATATTTCCGGGCAGTGGCCTATGTTTGTATAGGAGCCTCACCTAACGAGGACATATTTAATTCCTTTGAAATCGTACTCCTAAGTACGCTTGCTTGTCAATAGCAAAAAAAGCAAAAAAGAATCAATTGGAAAGCGCCGTGACGTTAAGTTGGAGTAATTTTGTAAATACTGAGTGTAGGGCCGCAAATCAGGCGCAAAATACTTTTTAACAGCAACACTTGTCAAAAAGAAAGGAAATGATTATAATTTAGTTAAGGTCAAAGAAAGTCAAAGTCAATTTACTTCTAGAATTCTGGGAGGATGAATTGATGCGTAATGTTTCAGAAATTATCGAGCAGTACTTGAAACAAGTTTTGCTGCAAAGTCCCGAAGGAGCGATCGAGATTCAGCGCAATGAGCTTGCCGATCAGTTCCAATGCGTTCCGTCCCAAATCAACTACGTTATCAGCACCCGGTTTACTTTGGAGAAGGGATACATTGTGGAAAGCAAGCGCGGGGGCGGCGGCTATATTCGCATCCAGAAAATCGAGCTGCGTCAGCACGGCTCCATACTCGATCACATTTTTCGGACGATTCACACTCACATAGATCAGGTCGCCTCCGAGGGACTTATTTATCAGCTGCAGGAAGGCCATTTTATTTCTGCACGTGAGGCCAATCTGATCAAGGCGGCTATCTCCAGGGATGTGCTGACCTTCAAGCTCCCGCTGCGGGATGAAATCCGCGCTAATATTCTTAAGGCAATGCTGATATCCTTGCTGAGCAAATGAGGGAGGGGTACACTTTATGATTTGTCAGGAGTGCGGCAAACGGCCGGCGACGCTTCATTTCACCAAGATCATAAACGGCGACAAAAACGAGTTTCACATTTGCGAAACTTGCGCCCGCGAGAAGGGCGAGATGATTCCGGGCTCTTCCAACGGATTTTCCATCCACAATTTGTTGTCGGGACTTCTGGATTTTGAGCCTTCGTCGGTCGCTTCTGCCAAGCCGCAGTCGGTGCGCTGCGAACATTGCGGTCTCACCTACACCCAATTCAGCAAGCTCGGGCGATTCGGCTGCGGTTCATGCTACCAAAGCTTTTCGGAGAAATTAGATCCTCTGTTCAAAAGAGTGCACGGCAACACGGTTCATGTAGGCAAAGTTCCCAAACGCACCGGAGGACTTGTTCAATACAAGCGGGAAATCGAAAGTCTCAAAAAGGAAATGATGACCCGCATCGAAAGCGAAGAGTTCGAGCAGGCGGCTAAAATCCGCGATCAAATTCGGGAAATCGAAAAGAAGATCGCCGGAAATTAGGGTCTTGAGGAGGGTATGATTTCAATGGCGCTGCATCGTTTTACAGGAGATGCTTTAAGCGAATGGATGAAGGGGGACGGGCCGGAATCCGATATTGTCATCAGCAGTCGGATACGCATTGCCCGCAACCTCAAGGATTATCCTTATCCCATGCTCGCGACGAATCAGCAATCGGAGGAAGTGCTTGATCGGCTCTCTGGGGTTTTGGACAACGAAGAGCTGGAAACGATCAGTCATTTTTCGCTGATTCCGTTGTCGGAGCTTAACGAGCTGGAGCGGATGGTGCTGGTGGAAAAGCACTTGATCAGCCCGAATCTGGCGAACGAATCCAGGAATGGAGCCGTCATATTAAGCGAGAATGAATCTATCAGCATTATGATCAACGAAGAAGACCATTTGCGGATCCAGTGCTTGTGTCCCGGATTTCAGATTAAAGAAGTATGGGATTTGGCCAATCAGCTTGACGATATTTTTGAAGCCCAGCTTGATTACGGGTATGATGAGAAAAGAGGCTATCTGACGAGCTGTCCTACGAATGTGGGCACAGGGATTCGGGCTTCCGTCATGATGCATCTCCCCGCGCTCGTGCTCACCCAACAAATCAACCGGATTTTATCGGCGGTTACACAAGTTGGGCTGACCGTTAGAGGATTATACGGGGAAGGCAGCGAAGCTTTAGGTAATCTGTTTCAAATCTCCAACCAGATTACGTTGGGCCAGTCGGAAGACGAGATCATCGACAATCTTTTTAGCGTAGCGCGGCAAATTATCGAGCATGAACGCGCCGCAAGGCATAAGCTAATGCAAGAATCCAAAATGCGCATCATCGACCGCGTCAACCGCTCCCTCGGGATATTATCCTATGCGGGGATTATGGACTCGAAGGAAGCGGCCCAACGATTGTCGGATGTAAGGCTGGGCATTGACGTTGGGATCATCAACAACGTTTCATCCAACATTCTCAATGAACTGCTGGTGATGACGCAGCCCGGATTTTTGCAGCAGAGCGCGGGAGAAAAGTTATCCGCCGAAGACCGCGACATCCGCAGGGCGGAATTGATCCGGGAAAAGTTCGGCCGCTATTAAAGGCAGCATCATCCTTTGGGTTTTCCATAGATATATTACTTTTGGAGGTGTTTCTCTATGATGTTTGGAAGATTTACGGAACGAGCGCAAAAGGTTCTCTCCTTAGCTCAAGAAGAGGCCGTTCGGTTGGGGCACAACAATATTGGAACTGAGCATATTTTACTCGGACTGATCCGTGAAGGCGAGGGGATTGCAGCCAAAGCGCTGATTGCACTGGGCCTGGGGCTTGAGAAGATCCAGGACGAAGTGGAATCCTTGATTGGCCGCGGTCAAGAACAGCCGACCAACATCGCGTACACGCCGAGAGCAAAGAAAGTCATTGAGCTTTCTATGGACGAAGCCAGAAAATTAGGCCATACTTACGTAGGAACCGAGCACATTTTACTCGGGCTCATTCGCGAAGGCGAAGGGGTCGCGGCGCGTGTGCTGAACAACCTCGGCGTCAGCCTGAATAAAGCGCGCCAGCAAGTGCTGCAGCTGCTCGGCAGCAGCGAAACCGTATCGCCGAGCCACGGCGCTAATCCGAATGTGAACACGCCGACGCTCGACGGTTTGGCCAGAGACCTCACCGCATTTGCGAAAGAGGGCCATTTGGATCCGGTTATCGGGCGCAGCAAGGAAATCGAGCGCGTCATTCAAGTGCTGAGCCGCAGAACGAAAAACAATCCGGTCCTGATCGGGGAACCGGGCGTCGGTAAAACGGCGATTGCCGAAGGCTTGGCGCAAAAAATCATCAACAATGAAATTCCGGAAACGTTGAAAGATAAAAGGGTCATGACCCTCGATATGGGCTCGGTCGTTGCGGGAACCAAGTACCGCGGCGAGTTCGAAGACCGGCTCAAAAAGATTATGGACGAGATTCGCCAAGCGGGCAATATCGTGTTGTTCATTGACGAGCTGCACACTTTGATCGGCGCAGGCGGGGCGGAAGGCGCGATCGATGCGTCGAACATCCTGAAGCCGGCGCTGGCGAGAGGCGAGCTGCAGTGCATCGGGGCGACTACGCTGGACGAATACCGCAAATATATCGAGAAAGATGCAGCGCTCGAGCGCCGTTTCCAACCGATTACGGTAGACCAGCCGTCTCCTGACGAAGCGATTCAAATTCTTCACGGGCTCCGCGACCGTTACGAAGCGCATCACCGCGTGAAAATTACGGATGCGGCTATCGAGGAAGCGGTGAAGCTGTCCGACCGCTATATCACCGACCGTTTCCTGCCGGATAAGGCGATTGACCTTATTGACGAGGCCAGCTCCAAAGTAAGGCTGCGTTCCTACACGATTCCGCCTAGCTTGAAACAGTTGGAAAATAAGCTGGATGATATCCGCAAGGAAAAAGATGCGGCCGTGCAAAGCCAGGAGTTCGAAAAAGCGGCCGGCCTGCGCGATACCGAGCAAAAACTTCGCGAGGAACTGGATTCCACGCGAAACGAGTGGAAAGAAAAACAAGGCCGTCTGGATACCGAAGTGACTCCGGAGGATATCGCTCAGGTCGTTGCAAGCTGGACGGGAATTCCGGTCAGCAAACTGGCCGAAGAAGAGACCGAGCGTCTGCTCAAAATGGAAGACATTTTGCATGAGCGCGTAATCGGTCAAGAAGAGGCGGTCAAAGCGGTAAGCCGCGCCATCCGCCGCGCCAGAGCCGGTCTGAAAGATCCGAAGCGCCCGATGGGCTCCTTCATCTTCCTTGGGCCAACCGGCGTAGGTAAAACGGAACTGGCACGCGCCCTGGCGGAATCGCTGTTCGGCGATCAAAACGCCGTCATTCGCATCGATATGTCCGAGTACATGGAGAAGCACTCCACATCCCGCCTGGTAGGAGCGCCTCCGGGGTATGTCGGATATGAGGAAGGCGGCCAGCTTACTGAAAAAGTGCGCCGCAAACCATACTCGGTCGTCCTGCTTGACGAGATCGAGAAAGCTCATCCTGAAGTGTTCAACATCCTGCTTCAAGTGCTGGAGGACGGACGCCTGACGGATTCCAAAGGCCGCACCGTCGATTTCCGCAACACGTTGATCATCATGACGTCCAACGTGGGCGCGGAGATGATCAAGAAAAACTCCACGCTCGGCTTTACGGCCGTGCAGGATGCCGGCAAAGAATACTCCAACATGAAAGACAAAGTGATGGGCGAGCTGAAGAAAAGCTTCCGTCCGGAGTTCCTGAACCGGATCGACGAGATCATCGTCTTCCACTCTCTGGATGAGCAGCATATCGCTCAAATCGTTAGCCTGATGGCGGACGATCTGCGCAAGCGCCTGAAAGAGCAGGAAGTGGACTTCAACCTTACGGACAAAGCGAAAATGTTCCTTGCCAAAGAAGGCTTTGACCCGACTTACGGGGCAAGACCGCTGCGCAGAGCGATTCAAAAGCATATCGAGGACCGGCTGTCCGAGGAGCTGCTCAGAGGCAATATCTCCAAAGGCGATTCCTTAACCATCGACGAAAAAGAAGGCGAGCTTGTCGTCCTTCGCGGCGAAGGCGTAACAGCCCAATAATGTTCCTGAAAAGCATTTTGCTCCATCCGTTGCGGTGGCGGCAAAATGCTTTTTCTTTCGTATATTTTTCATCGGCCCTTTCACACACTTAGCAAAAGTGGTAAACTTTTATTGGTAAGTATAGCCAGATATTTCCGCATGTCTTATAAGGGAGCAAGTGCATAATGAGCAAACAGAAGACGAAATTTTGCTGCCAGGAGTGCGGCTACGAATCGCCGAAATGGATGGGCAAATGCCCAGGCTGCCAATCGTGGAATACGATGGTTGAAGAAGTGGAAACCGTTGTTCGCACCCAGGGGATGAATTCCTCTTTCGCCAGAACGAAAGAAAAGCCCACCCCTATCATACATATCGAGAGCAGCCCTGAGCCGAGAGTATTGACGAATAACCAGGAATTGAACCGCGTGTTGGGCGGAGGCATCGTTCCCGGTTCCCTGATTCTCGTCGGAGGAGACCCGGGGATCGGCAAGTCGACGCTGCTGCTGCAAACTTCATTCGCGCTTACGCAAGCCGGGCAGAAAGTGCTTTATATATCCGGAGAGGAATCGGTTAAGCAAACGAAGCTGCGGGCTGACCGCCTGGAAGCGTCATCGCCGCTGCTGTATGTGCTCTGCGAAACGAATCTGGAGCTGATCGAAGAGGCGATTCAGGAAACGGATCCCGATTTTTTGGTCATTGATTCCATTCAAACGGTTTATCATCCGGCTATTGCGTCCGCTCCGGGCACGGTTGGCCAAGTTCGTGAATGCACAGGCCATTTTATGAGAATTGCTAAAGGCAAAGGAATTGCAACGGTCCTCGTCGGTCACGTCACGAAGGAAGGGGCCATTGCAGGACCGAGAATGCTGGAGCACATGGTTGATTGCGTGCTGTACTTCGAGGGCGAGCGGCATCATTCCTATCGCTTGCTGAGAGCGGTGAAGAACCGTTTTGGTTCGACCAATGAAATCGGTATCTTTGAAATGCAGGAAGCGGGACTTGTCGAAGTCAGCAATCCGTCGGAGCTGTTCCTGTCCGAGCGGCCGCTCGGGGTGGCGGGTTCCACGGTTGTAGCGAGTATGGAAGGAACCCGGCCTGTGCTCGTCGAAATTCAGGCATTAGTATCAACTACGAATTTTCCATCCCCGCGCAGAATGGCTACGGGCATCGATCATAACCGGCTTTCGCTGATTATGGCGGTGCTGGAGAAGCGCATGGGGCTTTTCCTGCAAAATCAGGACGCCTACCTGAATGTAGCGGGCGGCGTCAAACTGGATGAGCCTGCAGTCGATCTGGCTGTGGCGATCAGTATAGCCTCTTCTTTCAAGGACCAGCCGACCCGGCCGTATGACGTTGTGTTTGGGGAGATCGGCTTGACGGGCGAAGTGCGCGGCGTTTCCCGCATTGATCAGCGGGTGAAAGAGGCGCAGAAGCTGGGCTTCCGCAGAGTCATTATGCCGGAGAAAAGCTTGAAGGGATGGACGCATCCCCCCGGAATGGAGATTATCGGAGTAAACACGGTATCAGAGGCACTAGCAGCGGCGCTGGGCTGACTCGCCTGCATGGAGCCAGCCAGTCATCAGGAGGAATAAAATGAGCAAAGAAGAGACGAAGCGGGACGTAATGAGCCAGTTGCTGCAAATGGTAGCCCCTGGTACCGCGTTCAGAGACGGATTGGAAAATGTCCTGCGTGCCAAAACGGGAGGACTGATTGTCGTCGGCTATAGTCCGGAAGTGATGGAAATCGTAGACGGCGGCTTTTCGATTGATTGCGATTTCTCGCCCAATTACCTCTACGAGCTTGCAAAAATGGACGGGGCGATTATTTTAAGCGAAGATATAAAAAGAATATTGTATGCGAACACGCAGCTGATTCCTGACTCGTCGATCCAGTCGTCCGAAACAGGTATCCGGCATCGGACCGCCGAGCGGGTGGCTAAGCAGACGAACAAGCTCGTCGTCTCGATCTCGCAAAGGCGCAATGTCATAACGCTGTATCAAGGCAATTTGCGCTATGCGTTGAAAGATATCGGCGTTATTTTGACCAAGGCGAATCAGGCGATTCAGACGCTGGAGCGGTACAAAGTGGTCCTGGATCAATCGCTTACCAATTTGGGCGCGTCGGAATTCGAAGAGCTGGTTACTTTGCACGATGTGACCAACGTCATCGCCCGGTTCGAGATGGTGCTTAGAATCAGGGCCGAAATCAACCGGTACATCAACGAGCTTGGCAATGAGGGCCGTCTAATCAGCATGCAGCTCGAAGAACTGGTCGGCAATTCGGAGTTGGAGGCGCGACTGCTGATCAAAGATTACGTTCGCGACCTATCGGATGACAAGGTCAAAGACGTGTTGACGGGGCTGAAGCGCCTCTCGTCGGATGAGCTTTTGGAACCTCAACAAATTATCCGCCTGCTGGGCTACTCACATACGAATGCGATTGCGGAAGAGCCCGTATCGCCCAGAGGATTCAGAATGCTTGGCAAAATCCCGCGGCTTCCCTCGATCATTATTGCCAATCTGGTCGAGAAATTCGGCTACCTGCCGCATATGATGATGGCAACCATCGAGGAGCTGGATGAAGTCGACGGCATCGGAGAGGTCAGAGCGCGCGCGATCAAGGAAGGTTTGAAACGAATTCAGGAACAAGTCTTCATTGACAGACATATTTAAAGTAGATACAATCATAAAGTATCATTGTTGAGGTTTTATTAAGGCGTGAATTAGGGTATAGTAAATCCAGAGGTGGACAAAAACATATGTTAACAAAATCGATTCCCAGCCTTTTTACCGTAGGGAACTTATTTCTTGGCGTTCTCTCGATCATCCTGGTGTTCAACGGAGAACCGGGGCGCGCCGCAGTTCTTGTAATCGTAGCCATGCTGCTGGATGGGCTGGATGGAAGAGTGGCACGGGCACTGAATGCGCAAAGTGAATTTGGCAAGGAGCTGGATTCGCTGTCCGACGTTATTTCGTTCGGTGTTGCTCCCGCATTTATTATGTATGTCGTTGCGTTTAACAATCCGGCCGTAATCAGTCCGGCTTTTGCTTGGATCGTAACGGCGATATTCCCGATTTGCGGCGCTCTGCGTCTGGCCCGCTTTAATGTCGTGGCCGGAACTCCCGGATATTTCATCGGGCTGCCGATACCGGCTGCGGGCGGCGTGCTCTGTACGCTTGCTTTGTTCAATAACGAAATTAACGTGTACGTCCTGTTGGTCAGCACTGTTCTTCTGTCTTATTTGATGGTCAGCACGGTAAAATACCCGAACTTCAAGAAAGCCGGCATTCCGAAGGCCGCCATATGGGTGACGCCGCTTATCGTAGCGGTTGCGGTCTTAATAGCGGTGAAATGGCCGGAGTCGATTTCCAAAATGATTTTCGTACCTTTGCTGCTCTACGCATTGTACGGCTTAAAAAAAAACGTTGATGGCATCTTCATCCGATTGCGCAGACGCAACAAAAGACGCGCAATGGATGACAACTCCGTCAAATCCGACGTATAAGACCGGCATTCCGAAAATAAAAAGCATTTATTTTCTCTGAAGCGCTTCAGAAAAAATAAATGCTTTTTTGTTTTGTCATCGTCATCAAGACATGTTGAAAAGTCCGAGTGTCGAGCATTTTTTGGATTCATTCTCCAAAACTTGCTCCAAATCTACCTGAAGAATGTTGCCAAGAGCCGCCATATAGAACAAGTTCCGCCCGAGTTCGGCGCTCAGAACTTCGCTGCATTGCTCGCACAACTGTCCGTTCACATGAGTCTCCAGTACTTCCTTGGCCTCGTCCAACGTCATATCGGAATGATACTGCTGTTTGGCGGCATGAATCCCGATACATCCGCATTCCGTAATGGATTTAATGACCGAGCGGTTCGTTGCTGCATTCGTTTGTTGAAATTTGGATAGGACGTCAAGCAAGCTGCGGTGACGGAGCAACAACTCGGATACTTGATCCTGGAACTGCTTTAAGGTCAGGGTGCTCATTTATCCACCTCGGTGTGTTTGTAACTTCCAACTTCATTATAATGGAAGCCCCCTAATATTTCAATTTGAATGATTAACGTTGGATAAATTGGAACATAATTGTAAAAGGGACTTAAACATAGTTTGACGTGGAGGTGAATCTATGATGAAGAAATGGATACAAATCATTTTTGCAATCATGGGGGGAAGTTTGGGCTATCAATGGAGTGATTCGATACTTCGTATGACGGGTTTTGCCGACGGAAAAGGACAAGCTTTCTGGCTGGCCGGCTTGTGTGCCGCCGCTATGTTCGTGTTGTCGGCCTGGGTGGCCGATTATGGCATGAAGCTGCTGATCCGGGGAGAAAGGAACGTCGAAAGCATTCCCGCAGCCGACCTGCTCTCGGGAACTGTCGGACTTGTCATCGGCCTGCTGATCTCGGCGCTCGCTTTTCCCGTGCTTGCGCAAGCTACTTGGGCCGGGCCTTTCGTACCGGTCGTTGCCGCTGCCGTGCTCGCCGTTATGGGATTCCGCATCGGTTATAACAAGCGGGACGAGCTGATGCAAATTTGGGCCAAAAGCCGGTCCCAAGGCTCCGATAAGCAGACGCATCGACCGTATGAGGAGCATAAAATCTTGGACACGAGCGTGATTATCGACGGGCGCATCGCGGATATTTGCAAAACGGGCTTTATCGAAGGCACGCTGGTAATCCCGGAATTCGTGCTGGAAGAGCTGCAGCATATCGCGGATTCCTCGGATTTGCTCAAACGCAACCGCGGCCGGCGCGGTCTGGACATTTTAAACAAGATTCAGAAAGAGCTGGAAGTGAAGGTGCTGATCTACGAAGGGGATTTCGAGGAAATTTCCGAGGTAGACAGCAAGCTCGTCCGCTTGGCTAAAGTGCTGCAGGGCAAAGTGATTACGAACGATTTTAACCTGAATAAGGTGTGCGAGCTTCAAGGCGTCTCGGTTCTGAACATCAACGATCTGGCTAACGCCGTCAAACCGGTGGTGCTTCCCGGGGAAGAAATTATTGTGCAGGTCATCAAAGACGGCAAGGAGCACGGACAAGGCGTTGCCTATCTCGACGACGGCACGATGATCGTAGTGGAAGGCGGGCGCGAGTTTATCGGAACGACGCTGGAAGTGATGGTTACGAGCGTGCTGCAGACATCGGCGGGCCGGATGATTTTCGCAAAGCCGAAATTGTTGGAAAAAGCCCAGTAAAATTAGTATGATAGGGGGAGGCAAATCAGCAATTATCCAGGTGGGGAATTTATGGGGAAGCTAGGGGTTGTCATCGTGGCGGCGGGCAAAGGGTCCCGCATGCGGACGGTAGAGAGCAAACAATATTTGCAGATCGGCAAAAAACCGATTTTGGTACATACGTTGCAATTATTTCAAAACATACGTGAAGTGGACGAAATCATTTTGGTCGCTCCGGAGGCGGATGTTGTCCGTTGCCAGCAATTCGTGGCGGATAACGCGCTGACCAAAGTGACCCGCATTCAAGTCGGCGGCGCCGAGCGGCAGGATTCCGTAAGACTGGGCTTGGAAGCGCTGGGGCCGGACACGGAGTGGGTGCTTGTGCATGACGGCGTCAGGCCTTTCGTAGCCGTGGAGCACGTTCTCGATTGTCTGCAAAAGGCGAAGGAGGCGGGTGCCGCGGTGCTGGCCGTGCCTGTGAAGGATACGATCAAAATTGTCGATGAAGCGAAGCAAATTCAATCCACGCCGGACAGACGAAGCTTGTGGGCGATCCAAACGCCGCAGGCTTTTCAGCTTTCTCTTTTAAGAGAGGCGCATGAGCGAGCTGCCCGGGAAGGCTTTATCGGCACGGACGATGCAAGCCTGGTGGAGAGAATGGGAACAAAAGTTCTCGTTGTCGAAGGGGACTACTACAACATCAAAATTACGTCCCCCGAGGACTTGCCTTGGGCGGAATGGCTTTTAGAACATGCAAGGGGAGAGGGTAAGTCATGATTCGAGTTGGACAAGGTTTTGACGTGCATCAATTGGCGGAGGGCCGCAAATGCATTATCGGGGGCGTCACGATTCCTTATGAAAAGGGGCTGCTCGGCCATTCGGACGCCGACGTGCTGCTGCATGCGATCACTGACGCGATTTTGGGAGCGCTCGGTCTGGGGGATATCGGCAAGCATTTTCCCGACACGTCCGCGGAGTTCAAAGATGCCGACAGTCTGGTGCTGCTGAAGCAGGTCTGGCAGTTGGCCAAAGCCAAAGGCTACCGGTTGGGCAACGCCGATTCGACGATCATTGCACAGAAGCCGAAAATGTCGCCCTATATTCCGCAAATGGCAGCGATTATCGCGGAGGCGCTGGAGGCGACGCCCGAGCAGGTGAACGTCAAGGCGACAACGACGGAACAGCTCGGATTCACCGGAAGAGGCGAAGGCATCGCCGCGCAATCGGTTGTTTGTTTAATTCGAGATGTGCTAGAATAGCAGATAATTATGGACAAAGAGGGGATTTATCATGAGTCATCCATTACGCGTGCGTTATGCGCCCAGTCCTACCGGGCATTTGCATATCGGCGGCGCCCGTACCGCGCTTTTTGACTATTTGCTGGCCCGTCGGCATAACGGGGCTTTCATCGTTCGTTTTGAAGATACGGATCAAACCCGCCACAAGGAGTCCGGCATCGCCGACCAGCTGAACGGTCTCAAATGGCTTGGTCTCGAGTGGGACGAAAGCGTGGATATCGGAGGCCCGTACGGTCCGTACCGCCAAATGGAGCGCCTGGACCTGTACCGGCCGTACGTCGAGCAATTGCTGAGTCAAGGCGACGCTTATCATTGCTACTGCTCGGAGGAAGAGCTTGAGCAGGAGCGCGCCGAGCAGGAAGCGAGCGGCGAAATGCCGCGGTACTCCGGCAAGTGCCGCAATCTGACGGCCGAGCAGGCCGAAGCTTATAAGGCTGCGGGCCGCAAGCCGTCCATTCGTTTTCGCGTCCCCGAAGACCGCGTGATCGCCTTCGAGGACAAAGTGCGCGAGCATGTCGAATTCGAGTCGAACGGCATCGGCGATTTTATCATTGTTCGCCCGGACGGCATACCTACTTATAATTTCGCCGTTATTCTCGACGACCACCTGATGCGGATCAATCTCGTCATTCGCGGCGAGGAGCATTTGTCCAATACGCCGAGACAGATTATGATGTATGAAGCTTTGGGGCTGCCGATTCCCGAATTCGCCCATTTGGCGCTGATTCTGAATCAGGACCGCAAAAAAATGAGCAAGCGGGACGAGTCCATTATCCAATTTATCGAGCAGTACAAGGAACTCGGTTATTTGCCTGAAGCGGTGCTGAACTTTATCGCGCTGCTCGGCTGGTCGCCAGGGGGAGAAGAAGAAATTTTCACCAAAGAAGAGCTGATCGCTGGGTTCGACCTGAGCCGCGTATCCAAGAGCCCTGCCGTATTCGACATGGACAAGCTCAATTGGATGAACAACCATTATTTGAAAAAAGCTCCGCTGTCCCGCGTTGTCGAACTGTGCATTCCTCATCTGCAAAAAGCCGGGTTCATCCGGGAAGAGCTGGATGCAGCTGCGCAAGAGTGGGTAAGCGCTCTGGTAGGGCTTAACCAGGAAAGAATGCGCTACGCGGCGGAAATTGTCGATTTGTCGAGGCTGTTTTTCCAGGACGAGCTCCATATCGACGAAGAAGCGGCAGCGGTTCTGCAAGAAGAGCACGTTCCTGTCGTGCTGCAAAGCTTCCTGCAGCAGATCGAACAGGCAGCCGAGCTGACGGTCGATGGGATTCCGGCCCTGCTCAAGCAGGTGCAAAAAGATACCGGCTATAAAGGCAAGCAGCTGTTCATGTCCATTCGCGCGGCCTTGACCGGACAAGTGCACGGACCGGATTTGAATATGTCGATTTATTTGCTCGGCAAACAAAAAGTTGTGTCAAGGCTGCGGAAGTGATTGTAAAGCCGCTATCTTTTCGCTATACTTAGTTCATTATGATAAGCGACGATCAGGAGAGTACGATTGTCAAGGAATTCCCAGAGAGGATAATCGAAGCGTTAGGCTTCGGGCTGTGAGTTATCCAATTCCTGCAACCGGAAATGCACCTGTGAGCTGCCGCGCCGAATTCTCGCACGAGAACCGTAGGCGCAGCCGGATGCCCACGTTAAGGGACGCTAGAGTTGGGAGACTTCCGAGTCACCAAGCAGAGTGGAACCGCGGTAGAACGCCTCTGCAGCCTTATGGCTGCGGGGGCTTTTTGATTTTACTCCCGTTTAAGAAGGTGAAGAGCATGTGGAAAACGATCAAATCCGATATTTCCGCCGTATTCGATAACGACCCGGCTGCACGAAGCTGGTTTGAAGTCGTGTTTACGTATTCGGGGCTTCATGCCATTTGGTGGCATCGGATCGGTCATTGGTTTTATAAACGCGGCATTTTCACAGTGGCCCGCATCGTCTCGCAATTCAGCCGGTTCATGACGGGAATCGAAATTCATCCCGGCGCAGTAATCGGAGACCGGCTGTTCATCGATCATGGCATGGGAGTCGTAATCGGGGAAACGTGCATCATCGGCGACGATGTAACTTTGTACCAGGGCGTCACGCTGGGGGGAACAGGCAAGGAGAAGGGAAAAAGGCATCCAACGATCGGGAATAATGTTATTATAGGATCGGGAGCCAAAATCATCGGATCGTTTACCGTAGGGGAAAATTCCCGAATCGGCCCGAATACCGTAGTCATTAAAGAAGTGCCTTCCAACAGCACCGTTGTTTGTATTCCGGGTAAAATCGTAAAGCGGGACGGTGTGCGCGTGAACCGATTGGATCATACGAGCTTGCCGGACCCAGTCATCGATATATTTGAGGGTCTGCAGAAGCAGATCAACGACCTGAAGTCGCAGCTTGAACAAGAAAGGCACAAGAATGGAGGAGCCAGAGAGCATGACGCTCAAAGTGTATAACACGCTATCCCGTAAAAAAGAAGAGTTCGTTCCGATCGAGCCGAACAAGGTCAAAATGTATGTTTGCGGCCCAACCGTATATAACTATATTCATATCGGCAACGGCAGACCGGTTATTTTCTTCGATGTTGTCCGGAGATTTCTGGAATCTCAAGGGTATGCCGTGACTTACGTGACCAACTTTACCGATGTGGACGATAAAATGATCCGTAAGGCCGAAGAGGTCGGCCAGACGGTGCCTCAGCTCGCGGAGACGTACATCCAGGCGTTTCTGGAAGATATCCGGGCGCTCGGCGTGCGCGAGGCCAGCCTGAATCCCCGGGTTACGGAAAATATTCAGGAAATTATCGATTTCATCGCTGCGCTCGAAGCGCAAGGCTACGCCTATGAAAGCCGAGGGGACGTATACTACAGAACGACGAAATTCGCCGAGTACGGAAAGCTGTCCCATCAAAATTTGGAGGAGCTTCAGTACGGCATCCGCATCGAAGTCGACGACCGCAAGGAGAATCCGCAGGATTTCGTCCTGTGGAAGGCGGCCAAGCCGGGCGAGATTTACTGGGACAGCCCGTGGGGACAAGGCCGCCCCGGCTGGCATATCGAATGCTCCGCCATGGTACGCAAATATTTGGGCGAAACGATCGACATTCACGGAGGCGGACAGGACTTGGCGTTCCCGCATCATGAGTGCGAAATCGCCCAGACCGAAGCGGTTACGGGACACCCGATGGCCAACTACTGGCTGCACAACGCCTTCCTGAACATCGATAACGAAAAAATGTCCAAATCGCTCGGCAACGGCATCCTGATCCGCGATTTGATCAAGAAGATCAAGCCGGAAGTGTTCCGCTTCTTCATGCTTTCCGCGCATTACCGCAACCCGCTGAATTTCAGCGACGAAAGCTTGAAGCAGGCCGCCAACGCGCTCGAACGGATTCAAAATGCTTACGACAATTTGAAGCATCGCCTTGCCACCGCATCTATCGATGACGCGGTGGAAGCTGCCCTGAGCGAGCGGATTGCTGCCATTGCGCGTCAATTTGATGATAAGATGAACGACGATTTCAATACGCCGGACGCGATTACCGCTGTATTCGATTTGGTCGCGGAAGCGAATTTGTATTTGCAGCAGGAGCGGGTGAACGCCGCCGCCGTGCAGTTGTTCCTTGATCAACTGCAGGCTTTCGATCGGGTTATCGGCATATTAAGCCAAGGGGCCGACGAATTGCTGGATGAAGAAATCGAACGGCTGATCGTGGAGCGGACGGAAGCCCGCAAGTCCAAAAACTGGGTGAGAGCCGATGAAATCCGCGACCTGCTGACGGAGAAAGGGATATTCCTTGAGGATACGCCGCAAGGAATACGCTGGCGCCGCAAATGAGCGAGTTCTTTTCGGACGCCCCTCAGCTGTTCCATTTTCCGCCGGCCAAAAGTCCGCAGTTGCTGAGTCCTTTGGTGCTTGCCTATATCGGGGACGCCGTGTACGAGGTATATATCAGGCAGTATGTAATTTCTCTGCCGAATCACCGGCCGAATCATTTACACAAGGAGGCGATTCGGTTCGTCTCGGCCAAAGCGCAGGCCAAGCTGCTGGAAGCTTTGCTGCCCCGGCTGACGGACGAGGAGCGGGACGTGGTCAAGCGGGGGCGCAACGCCAAGTCGGGAACGACGGCCAAAAACGCGGACGTGCTGGAATACCGCCACAGCACTGCGTTCGAGTGCCTGATCGGATATTTGTACTATACAAAATCTTACGAACGCTTGCGGGAACTGCTGGATTTTGCGGTTGCCTCCAAACAAAACGGTTAACCGCGCCCGCGTAAATGCATCGCGCGGCAGATGCTTGCGAACAAAGCTCTTGGGAGGATACACCTGATGGAAGAATATATCGGCGGAAAGCATTCCGTTCTGGAGGCGCTTCGCTCAGGCCGGACGATCAACAAAATCTGGGTTGCGGACAACGCGCAAAAACAGTTTGCCGGACCCATCGTCGCGGAAGCGAAAAACCACGGCATCGTCGTTCAGTTCACGGATAAGCGGAAACTGGACCAAATGGCCGAGGGGCTGCAGCACCAAGGCGTTGTAGCTCAGGTGGCCGCTTACGAGTACGTGGAGGTCGAAGACATATTGGCTAAAGCGAGGGAGCGGGGCGAGGAGCCGTTCGTTCTGATTTTGGACGAAATCGAGGACCCGCACAATTTGGGCTCGATTCTAAGGACGGCGGATTGCACGGGCGTGCACGGGGTCATCATTCCCAAACGCCGGTCGGTCGGCTTGACGGCGACGGTTTCCAAAACTTCCGCCGGCGCTGTGGAATACGTCCCGGTAGCCCGTGTGACGAATATCGCGCAAACGATCGAACAGTTGAAAGAAGAAGGCGTATGGGTAGCGGGCACGGACGTATCCGCAGCCCAGGACGTGTATAAAGCCAACTTCAAAATGGCTATCGCGCTGGTCATCGGCAACGAAGGCAAGGGAGTCGGCAGGCTGATCAAGGAAAAGTGCGACTTTCTGGTCAAGCTTCCGATGACCGGGCATATCAATTCCCTGAACGCTTCGGTAGCGGCCGGAGTGCTGATGTATGAAGTGGTCAGACAGCGCAGCATGAGCTGACGCCATGGAAGAGTTCTTGATCGTTGACGGCTATAATGTCATCGGAGCCTGGCCCGAGCTCAGCAAGCTGAAGGATACGGATCTTGAAGGAGCGCGGGACAAACTTATTCATACGCTGGCGGAGTATCAATCCTTCTCGGGAATGAAGGTATATCTGGTGTTCGACGCCTACATGGTGCCCGGACTGGGCAAGAAATATTTGCAAAGCAAGCTGGATGTGCTTTATACCAAAGAGAAGGAGACCGCCGACGAACTGATTGAGCGCTTGGTTACCGAGCTTATGGGGCGCCGCAAGCAAATCTATGTGGCGACTTCGGATATGATCGAGCAGCACGTTATTTTCGGCAAAGGGGCGCTGCGCCTGCCTGCAAGCGAACTGCTGGTCAAAATCAATCAAAACCGGAGAGAGGTCCGCGAGCGGATTCGTCCTGAAACGTCTTCGAAGCGAAACCCTTTTGACGAGAAAATAAAAGGCGACCTCAAAGACATTTTCGAACGGTGGCGAAGGGGGGAATAAACCTCCAAATGCTAGAAATGACGCGGTTCCCCGTTGACGATGTGAGATTTCTTCATGTATACTTAACCTAACCTTGAAGTGAATCTGGGTAGTCTTGCAGGCCGGAGGGATTGTTGGTGAGCGTCGACCTCAAAGAACTGAGAATGTATGATTATGACCTCAAGCCGGATGAAGACATAGTCGAGGCAGTCCGTGAAGGCAGTAGCGAAGCATTGGAATACCTGATCAATAAATATAAGAATTTCGTTCGTGCCAAGGCGCGATCCTATTTTTTGATAGGTGCTGATCGCGAAGATATCGTGCAGGAAGGCATGATAGGTTTATATAAATCTATCCGTGACTTTCGCGGCGACAAGCTGGCTTCTTTTAAAGCCTTTGCCGAACTTTGCATCACGAGACAGATCATTACGGCGATCAAGACCGCGACCCGCCAGAAACACATTCCTCTGAATTCCTACGTTTCATTGGACAAGCCCATCTATGATGAAGATTCCGATCGCACTCTGCTTGACGTCATAAGCGGTTCCCGGGTCACCGATCCGGAAGAACTGGTGATTAATCAGGAAGAATTTACAGGTCTCGAAGATAAGATGGGAGAAATTTTGAGCGACCTGGAGCGCAGAGTGCTTATGCTCTACCTCGACGGCCGGTCTTATCAGGAGATTGCAGTTGATCTTGATCGACATGTCAAGTCTATCGACAATGCCCTCCAACGTGTGAAACGCAAGCTCGAAAGATACTTGGAAGTTCGGGATCTATAAGAACGCCTTGCTGCAATTGCGGCGGGTGTTTTTCTTTTGTGCCGAATCAGGTTTAATATCCGCGCTCGCGGTCGATAATGATGATACTTCCAGCCTGCGGCATTCAGGCAAAAATAGCGGTGCTAAGAGAGTTTCTTCCTTGACACCCTATTACGGGTTGTGATAAAGTAGTTCAGGTAGCCCTAAAATGTCGCTTTCTTTCTGATGCGCAAAAAGGGCTGTACTCAGAAAAGCGTCTGTAGGAGGTGTACATCATGCGGGTTATCATCACATTAGCGTGCACAAATTGCAAACAAAGAAACTATGCATCCACTAAAAATAAGCGCAACAATCCCGACCGTATTGAGTTGAAGAAATATTGCAGATTTTGCAATGAACATACTGCTCATCGCGAGACCAGGTAGTTCTTTGGAGGTGTAGTTTGTGGCGTTCTTGGCTAGAATGAAACAAAGCTTCGGATCCACCTTTTCCTTCTTCACCGACAGTTGGTCAGAACTCAAAAAAGTCAAGTGGCCAAGCCGCAAAGAAATGATCACCTATACGCTCGTCGTTATCGGTACGGTAGCATTCGTTGCCATTTATTTTTTTGTGCTTGATCTTGGAATCACTGAGCTGCTGCGCCTTGTTTTTAAATAAACAGGACTATAGGTGAATTCGAACATGGAAAAAAGATGGTACGTCGTACATACCTATTCAGGGTATGAGAACAAAGTGAAAGCCAATTTAGAGAAGCGCGTTGAATCGATGGAAATGCAGGACAAGATCTTTCGGGTGCTTGTGCCGATGGAAGAGGAACTGGTAAACAAAGACGGGAAGAAGAAAACCGTCATGCGTAAAGTTTATCCGGGCTATGTCCTCGTGGAAATGATTCAAACTGACGATTCCTGGTACGTTGTCCGCAACACCCCGGGAGTTACAGGATTCGTGGGCTCTACTGGATCTGGCTCAAAACCGACTGCACTGCTTCCCGAAGAAGTGGAAGCCATCCTGAAGCATATGGGAATGGAAGAGCCGAAGCCGAAGATCGACTTCGAACTCAAGGAAACCGTACGCGTCAAGGTGGGACCTTTTGCAAACTTCGTCGGCTCGGTTGAAGAAATCGTGGCTGATAAAGGCAAGCTCAAGGTTCACGTCAACATGTTTGGTAGAGAAACCCCGCTTGAGTTGGATTTCAACCAGGTGGAAAAGCTATAATACGAGACAACCTAGGGTTTCTGCCAGGTCTATTCCTTGGGATAGACCTTCGTTAGTGGGAGGGCCGGTCGTTGACTGCGTCAGTTGTCAACTGCTCGCTATGCGCTCAAGGTCACCTGCCCGTCTAACCACACTAAGTGCAAGGAGGTGTCAAACATGGCAAAAAAGGTTATTAAAATCGTGAAGCTTCAAGTTCCTGCTGCGAAAGCAAATCCAGCGCCACCTATCGGTCCGGCTTTGGGTCAAGCAGGTGTGAACATCATGGCTTTCTGTAAAGAGTTTAACGCTCGTACTGCCGATCAAGCGGGTCTTATCATTCCGGTTGAAATCACAGTATTCGAAGACCGTTCCTTTACATTTATCACCAAAACGCCTCCGGCTGCAGTTCTTCTTCGCGTAGTTGCTGGTATCGAAAAAGGATCCGGCGAACCTAACAAAAAGAAAGTTGCAACTGTGAAGCGTGCGAAAGTTCGCGAAATCGCCGAGCAAAAAATGCCTGACCTGAACGCTGCGTCCGTAGAGGCTGCAATGCGCATGGTGGAAGGTACTGCTCGCAGCATGGGTATCATCATCGAAGATTAATTCCTTTTCGGGAATATGCGGCCTACATGAAAGTTTTTAGGGCGCTCGGTGGGAGGATTATCCGCTAATACCACTAAGGAGGACTCAATCAATGCCTAAACACGGTAAAAAATACCGCGAGGTTGCTCAGCTTGTCAACGCTGAAACCTTGTACGATCCGTCAGAAGCAATCGAGCTTGTTAAAAAAACGGCTCCTGCTAAATTTGACGAAACTGTCGATGTTGCAGTTCGTCTGGGCGTAGACCCAAGAAAACAAGACCAGGCTGTCCGCGGCGTCGTTGTACTTCCGCACGGAACTGGTAAAACAAAACGCGTACTCGTATTTGCCAAAGGCGAAAAAGTGAAAGAAGCGGAAGCGGCCGGCGCTGATTTTGTTGGCGATCAAGACATGATCAACAAAATTCAACAAGGCTGGTTCGAATTCGACGTTTGCGTAGCTACTCCGGATATGATGAGCGAAGTCGGTAAACTGGGCCGTATTCTCGGGGGTAAAGGTTTGATGCCGAACCCTAAAGCAGGTACAGTTACATTCGACGTAGCGAAAGCCGTTCAGGAGATCAAAGCCGGTAAAATCGAATACCGTCTCGACAAAGCGGGACAAATCCATGCTCCACTTGGTAAAGTATCGTTCGATGCCGACAAATTGAATGAAAACTTCAAAGCGTTGGTTGATGCACTTCTCAGAGCGAAGCCTGCAGCTGCTAAAGGGGTATACCTGAAAAGCATCGCAGTTTCATCGACTATGGGACCAAGCGTGCGCGTGAACCTGCAATCCTTCAGATAAGAATAAGCAATCCGGTTGACTTCTTGCGCCGGTCGTGCTAATCTATCTAAGGTCTTAAAAGTGAATATGCAAACCGTAGACAGTAGGTGCCTTCGGGCTTAATTTCCTACCGAGGTGTTATGATAAATGGAACGATTTCTTTGTACATCAGAGAATAGTGAACACATCATGCCTTCGTAGCGTCTACGAAGGCATTTCTTATTTATTGAGAAATGCTGATGGCCTACTGTTTGCGAACGTGGAAATACAAATGCTTAAGAAGTGAGGTGTACTATGGCAAACGCGAAAATTCTTGCAGAAAAAGAACAGGCAGTAGCTGAGGTGACTGAAAAGCTCAAAGGCAGCTCCTGCACAATCGTTACCGATTACCGCGGTTTGAATGTAGCTCAAGTAACTCAGCTGCGTAAATCCCTGCGCGAAGCCGGCATCGAATTCACAGTTCTTAAGAATACACTTGCCCGCCGCGCTACTGCAAATGCTGAGCTGAGCGAGCTTGATGAGTTCTTGACTGGTCCTACAGCGATTGCTTTCAGTAAAGACGATGTAGTAACTCCTGCAAAAATCTTGACTGAATTCGCTAAAAAGAATGACGCATTGAGCGTAAAAGCCGGCGTTGTCGAAGGGCGCGTCGTTGGTTACGATCAAATTAAAGCACTTGCGGATCTGCCTTCCAAAGAAGGTCTTCTCTCCATGTTGCTTAGCGTTCTTCAAGCTCCTGTCCGCAACTTTGCTCTTGCAGTTAAAGCAGTTGCAGAGAAAAAAGAAGCTGAAGGTCAAGCTTAATCCCGTTTTACAAAAACCAAATTTTAAGATGATAATGGAGGTTTAACCATGAGTAACGCACAAATCTTGGAAGCCATCAAAGGCATGACTATTTTGGAACTGAACGATCTGGTTAAAGCAATCGAAGAAGAATTCGGCGTAACTGCAGCAGCTCCTGTAGCTGTAGTAGCAGGCGGCGCAGCTGCAGTTGAAGAAGCTCAAACTGAGTTTGACGTAATCCTGACTAACGCTGGCGCTTCCAAAATCAACGTAATCAAAGTAGTTCGCGAAATCACCGGTCTTGGTCTGAAAGAAGCAAAAGACCTGGTTGACGGCGCTCCTAAGCCAATCAAAGAAAAAGTTGGCCAAGAAGAAGCAGAAGCTGTTAAAGCAAAACTTACAGAAGCTGGCGCTACTGTAGAAGTGAAGTAATAGCTGCTTTGCCAATCAAAACCTCTTGAAGCCGGGCTTCAAGAGGTTTTTTTACCAGATAGGAAAGCCGGGATAGCGCAAGGCGGAGGTTATCGGGTTTTCCTATTGGTAAAAGAGTAGGAGGGATATACCGACGTGTCCGAACATTATTATACGAAACGTCCCACGGTTCAGCATGATGTGCATACGATTGAAGAATGGCTCCGCGGACGGAAATTTACGTTTCAGACCGATGCGGGCGTCTTTTCAAAAAAAGACGTGGACTACGGAAGCAAGCATTTGATTGCAACGATGGACATAGCTGAGGACGCCAGAGTTCTCGATGTAGGCTGCGGGTACGGTCCGATCGGATTAGCCGCTGCAAGCTTATGCCCCGAGGGACATGTTACGATGGTTGATATCAACGAGAGGGCTGTCGAGCTCGCGCGGGAAAATGCGAAGCGCAACGGCATTCATAATGTGTCCGTCCTGCAAAGCGATTTGCTGGAGCAGGTGAAGGAAGAGAAGTTCGATGTCATATTGACGAACCCGCCTATTCGCGCGGGCAAAGAAGTCGTGCACCGGATTTTCACGGATGCTTTTCAATGCCTGAAGGAAGGCGGCTCTTTATGGGTGGTCATTCAGAAAAAGCAGGGAGCGCCCTCGGCGATGGCGAAGCTCGAATCGATTTACGCAGAGGCGGTCGAGGTGTCCAAAGATAAAGGATATCGCATCATCAAGGCGACCAAAATGTAGGAAGCAATCATTGTTTTTGGGGCTTGGAATTTTGTTTGACTTGACAACTCAGATGTGGTATTATTAAAAAATGTCAGCATTAAGATGGGACACATGTCTTTAGTTAACAAAAATGTCAAGTATTTTTTCTCGCCTTTATGAATAAAATTTTAACCTGTAACGTATAATGTTGAAATTTTAGGCAACTCTAACAGGATGAGAAGAAATATCTGGAAAATCTTGTTGAACAACAGAGAAAAACCTCCATCCATACAGTCGCTTGATTCGGACGGGCTCCAACTTCGGAGGCGTCCTGAGTGTACGTCGGTAGAAGTTTTTCTTCTTTTCTTTTTTATTTATTGAGTAGACTTGAGGGGTGAATGAAAGTTGGCGGGACATCTTGTTCAATTTGGACGACGTAAACGCAGGACTTATGCACGGATTAATGAGGTGCTGGGCATTCCGAATCTGATTGAAATCCAGCAAAAATCGTATGAGTGGTTTTTGGAAGAGGGACTCAGAGAGATGTTTCAGGATATCTCCCCGATTCAGGATTTTACGGGTAATCTGGTGTTGGAGTTTATTGACTACAGCTTGGGCGAACCTAAGTATTCGGTTGACGAATCCAAAGAACGCGACGTAACTTATGCGGCGCCGTTAAGAGTCAAAGTCCGTTTGATCAATAAAGAAACCGGTGAGGTCAAGGAACAGGAAGTGTTCATGGGAGATTTCCCGATTATGACCGAGACGGGTACTTTCATTATCAACGGCGCGGAGCGCGTAATCGTCTCCCAGCTCGTTCGCTCTCCCAGTGTCTATTATAGCACGAAAGTGGATAAAAACGGCAAAAAAACTTACACCGCTACAGTTATTCCGAACCGGGGCGCGTGGTTGGAGCTTGAGACGGACGCGAAAGACATCATTTATGTGCGCATCGACCGTACTCGTAAAATCCCCGTTACCGTTCTGCTCAGAGCGTTAGGTTTCGGAACGGATGCAGAGATTCTGGATCTGCTGGGCGACGATGAATTCATTCGCAATACACTGGATAAAGATAACACCGACTCCACGGATAAAGCGTTGATCGAAATTTACGAACGTTTGCGTCCGGGCGAGCCGCCTACATTGGATAACGCAAGAAGCCTGCTTGTTGCTCGTTTCTTCGATCCGAAGCGTTATGATTTGGCGAACGTAGGCCGCTACAAAATCAATAAAAAACTGCACATCAAAAATAGACTGTTCAATCAGCGTTTGGCCGAAACTTTGGTGGACGCCGAGACCGGTGAAATTATTGCCGAAGCCGGGCAGCTGCTTGACCGCCGTACGCTCGATGAAGTGCTCCCTTATATCGAAAAAGGTGCAGGTTTCAGAGAATACTCCATTCCGAATGGCGTTACGGAAGCGGACAGCATTCCTGTTCAGTGCATCAACGTATATTCGCCGGTGGAAGACGGTAAAGTCGTGAAAGTAATTTCTAACGGTATTATTGATAAAACCGTTAAAAATATCACGCCTGCCGATATTATTTCGTCGATCAACTACTTCATTAACTTGCTGCACGGCATCGGCAACACGGACGATATCGACCACTTGGGCAACCGTCGTCTCCGTTCCGTGGGCGAGCTGCTGCAAAATCAGTTCCGCATCGGTCTCTCCCGTATGGAGCGCGTCGTTCGCGAGCGCATGTCCATTCAAGACGCTAACGTGATTACGCCGCAGGCTTTGATCAACATCCGGCCTGTGATCGCGTCGATTAAAGAGTTTTTCGGAAGCTCCCAGCTCTCGCAGTTTATGGACCAGACGAACCCGCTTGCCGAGCTGACGCACAAAAGACGTCTCTCCGCACTCGGACCCGGCGGTCTGACGAGAGAGCGCGCGGGCATGGAAGTCCGCGACGTGCATCACTCCCACTATGGGCGGATGTGTCCGATCGAGACCCCGGAGGGTCCGAACATCGGTTTGATCAACTCGTTGTCGACGTTTGCACGCATTAACGAGTATGGTTTTATAGAGGCTCCGTATCGTTGGGTTGATCCAAAGTCGGGTACCGTTACCGATCAGATCGCTTACCTTACGGCGGATGAAGAAGATAATTATGTTATCGCGCAGGCGAATGCGGAATTGACCGAAGAAGGCAAGTTCGTGGAAGAATCCATTATCGTTCGTTACAAAGACGATAACTTAACGCTTCCTGTCGAACGTGTCGACTACATGGACGTATCGCCGAAGCAGGTCGTTTCGGTTGCGACGGCGCTCATTCCGTTCTTGGAAAATGACGACTCCAACCGCGCCCTCATGGGTTCGAACATGCAGCGTCAGGCCGTTCCTCTCCTGATCCCCAAAGCTCCGTTGGTCGGTACCGGCATGGAGCATAAGGTTGCGAAAGACTCGGGAGTATGTATTGTATCCAAATTTGACGGAATTATCGAAAAAGCTGCTGCAAATGAAATTTGGCTTCGCCGTCAGGAAACAGTGGACGGTAAGTTGGTCAGCGGCAATATCGTCAAATATAAACTTCATAAATTCATGCGTTCCAACCAGGGAACGTGCATTAACCAGCGTCCGATCGTGAAAAAAGGACAGTTGGTTAAAGTCGGCGACATTCTTGCCGACGGACCGTCGACCGAGCAAGGCGAATTGGCGCTTGGCCGCAACGTTGTCGTAGCCTTCATGACTTGGGAAGGTTATAACTACGAGGATGCGATCCTGCTCAGCCAAAAGCTGGTGAAGGAAGACGTGTACACTTCGATTCATATCGAGGAATACGAGTCGGAAGCGCGCGATACGAAGCTCGGACCTGAAGAGATTACACGCGATATCCCGAACGTTGGGGAAGATGCGCTGAAAAATCTCGATGAGCGCGGAATCATTCGCGTCGGTGCAGAGATCGGCGCAGGCGACATTCTCGTAGGTAAAGTAACGCCAAAAGGGGTTACCGAATTGACTGCGGAAGAAAGATTGCTGCACGCCATTTTCGGTGAAAAAGCCCGTGAAGTCCGCGACACGTCCCTTCGCGTACCGCATGGTACGGACGGCATCGTTGTCGACGTAAAAGTGTTTACCCGTGAGAATGGCGACGAGCTGCCTCCTGGCGTAAACCAACTCGTTCGCGTCTACATCGCGCAAAAACGGAAAATTTCCGAAGGCGATAAAATGGCGGGACGCCACGGCAACAAAGGGGTCGTAGCCCGTATTCTTCCCGAAGAAGATATGCCGTTCCTGCCTGACGGCACACCGGTTGAAGTTGTACTGAACCCGCTAGGGGTTCCATCCCGTATGAACATCGGGCAGGTGCTCGAAGTTCACTTGGGTATGGCATCCAAGTATTTGGGCATTCATGCAGCTACTCCCGTATTCGACGGCGCGCGTGAATACGACGTTTTCGATACGATGGAAGAAGCAGGCATGCAGCGCAACGGCAAAACCATTTTGTACGATGGCCGTACAGGCGAGCCGTTTGAACGCGAAGTTACCGTCGGCGTCATGTACATGATCAAACTGGCGCACATGGTTGACGATAAAATCCACGCCCGTTCCACCGGTCCTTACTCGCTCGTTACCCAGCAGCCGCTGGGCGGTAAAGCGCAGTTCGGCGGACAGCGTTTCGGGGAGATGGAGGTTTGGGCGCTCGAAGCTTACGGAGCCGCTTATACCCTGCAAGAAATTCTTACCGTTAAGTCTGACGATGTCGTAGGCCGCGTGAAAACTTACGAATCCATCGTTAAAGGCGAAAACGTTCCAGAACCGGGCGTTCCGGAGTCGTTCAAAGTTTTGATCAAAGAGCTTCAAAGCTTGGGTATGGATGTGAAGATCCTGTCCGGCAACGAGGAAGAGATCGAAATGAAAGAAATGGATGACGACGACGAAGTCACTAGCGACAAATTGAACCTGAATTTAGAGGGTACCGAACTTGGGGTCGAATAATCTTTAGAGCAATAGATCGAGCACGATTCACTGCATAGTAAGGTTTAAATTCTTAAAGGAGGGTTGCTCCTTGATGGACGTTAACAACTTCGAGTTTATGAAAATCGGCTTGGCATCGCCCGAAAAAATACGCTCATGGTCCCGTGGGGAAGTAAAAAAACCGGAAACAATCAACTACAGAACCTTAAAACCGGAGAAGGAAGGCCTCTTCTGCGAAAAAATCTTCGGGCCAACCAAGGACTGGGAATGTCATTGCGGTAAATACAAGCGCGTCCGTTATAAAGGCGTCGTCTGTGACCGATGCGGCGTTGAAGTAACCCGTCAAAAGGTTCGCCGCGAGCGCATGGGCCATATCGAACTTGCTGCTCCTGTTTCCCATATCTGGTATTTTAAGGGAATTCCGAGCCGAATGGGGCTAGCTCTGGATATGTCTCCAAGATCGTTGGAGGAGATCATTTACTTTGCTTCCTATGTGGTTACGGATCCAGGCGATACGCCTCTTGAGAAAAAACAGCTGCTGTCGGAAAAAGAATACCGCAGTTACCGTGAAAAATACGGGTATGCGTTCCAGGCCGGCATGGGCGCGGAAGCCGTGAAAAAGCTGCTGCAGGATATCGACATCGACCGCGAAGTCGAGATGCTGAAGGAAGAGCTGAAAACGGCTCAAGGCCAACGCCGCAACCGTGCGATTAAGCGTTTGGAAGTTATGGAAGCATTCCGCAATTCCAAAAATATGCCGGAGTGGATGGTTCTTGACGTCCTTCCGGTCATCCCGCCTGAGCTTCGCCCGATGGTACAGCTCGATGGCGGACGCTTTGCGACTTCCGACTTGAACGATCTGTACCGCCGCGTCATTAACCGCAACAACCGTTTGAAAAGATTGCTCGATCTCGGCGCGCCGGACATTATCGTGCAAAACGAAAAACGGATGCTTCAGGAAGCGGTTGACGCATTGATCGACAACGGCCGCCGCGGCCGTCCGGTTACAGGTCCCGGCAACCGTCCTTTGAAATCGCTCAGCCATATGCTGAAAGGGAAACAAGGACGTTTCCGTCAAAACTTGCTCGGTAAACGCGTTGACTACTCCGGCCGTTCCGTTATCGTCGTAGGCCCTAACCTGAAGATGTACCAATGCGGTCTTCCTAAGGAAATGGCACTTGAACTGTTCAAGCCTTTCGTCATGAAAGAGCTTGTGAATAAAGGGTTGGCTCATAACATCAAGAGCGCCAAACGCAAGGTTGAGCGTGTAAGTCCTGATGTTTGGGACGTACTCGAAGAAGTTATTAAGGAGCATCCGGTTCTGCTGAACCGTGCCCCCACGCTGCATAGACTCGGGATTCAGGCGTTCGAGCCGATTCTCGTCGAAGGCCGCGCCATCAAGCTGCATCCGCTCGTATGTACGGCTTACAACGCCGACTTCGACGGCGACCAAATGGCCGTTCACGTACCGTTGTCGTCCGAAGCGCAAGCGGAAGCCCGGGTGCTGATGCTTGCATCGGGCAACATTTTGAACCCGAAAGACGGCAAGCCGGTCGTTACGCCTTCTCAGGACATGGTCCTCGGAAGCTTCTATTTGACGACGGACAACAAATTTGCCAAAGGCGCCGGCGCTATTATCAGAACCGTACATGAGGCGGTTTCGTCTTACCAATCCGGCAAGTCAGCTTTGCACGCCCGCGTGGCTATTCCGGCCAAGGCGCTGAACAAAGCAAGCTTCACAGAGAGCCAACAGAACGCCATGCTGATCACAACGATCGGGAAGATCATTTTCAACGAAATTTTCCCGAGCGATTTCCCTTTCATCAACGAGCCGACGAAAACGAATCTGCTGAACGGTATTCCGGATTCGCACTTTGTTTTTGATAAAGGCGCCGATCTGAGGGCGATTATGCTGGAGCGTGATGAGAACAAAGCGGTAGGCAAAGAGTATCTGGGATCGATCATTGCCGAATGTTTCCGTAAGTACCATACGACGCAAACTTCGATCATTCTGGATAAAATCAAGGAGCTCGGCTTT
The DNA here is from genome assembly GCF_059820445.1 of Paenibacillus sp. sgz302190. Taxonomy (NCBI): domain Bacteria; kingdom Bacillati; phylum Bacillota; class Bacilli; order Caryophanales; family Paenibacillaceae; genus Paenibacillus; species Paenibacillus sp. sgz302190. The sequence goes on along the minus strand of NZ_JBZYAO010000045.1, from coordinate 32,435 downwards.
ACGTACTCCACTAAAGCGGGGATTACCGTAGCCGTATCCGACGTTGTCGTTCCAACTGAAAAAGAAGGAATCCTCAAAGAATGCGAAGAGAAAGTCCGCGTAGTTACGAACCAATACCGCCGCGGCTTGATCACCGATGAAGAGCGCTATGACCGCGTTATCGCGATCTGGAGCAAAGCGAAGGATGAAATCACGGAAATTTTGATGAAATCCCTCGATAAATACAATTCCATCAACATGATGGTGGAATCCAAAGCCCGGGGTAACAAATCGCAGATTACCCAGTTGGGCGGTATGCGGGGGCTGATGGCCAACCCGTCCGGTAAAATCATGGAGTTGCCGATCAAATCGAACTTCCGTGAAGGTCTGACCATCCTGGAGTACTTTATTTCTACGCACGGTGCCCGTAAAGGTCTTGCCGATACGGCGCTTCGTACAGCCGACTCCGGTTACTTGACCCGTCGTCTCGTCGACGTCGCGCAGGACGTTATCGTCCGCGATGAAGATTGCGGCACGGATAAAGGCTTTATGGTCAGCAAAATTCAAGACGGCAAAGAGGTTATCGAAGACCTTTACGACCGTATTGAAGGACGCTACGCGTTTGAAACTTTGCGTCATCCTGAGACCGGCGAAGTCATTGTTCAGCGCAATGAGCTTATTGAAGCCAACATTGCCGACGCTATCATCGCGGCCGGAATCGAGAGGCTGCAAATCCGTTCCGTATTGAGCTGCCGCTCGCGCCATGGCGTATGTAAAAAATGCTACGGCCGCAACCTGGCGACAGGCCAGCACGTCGAGATCGGGGAAGCTGTCGGCATCATCGCCGCTCAATCGATCGGCGAGCCGGGAACACAGCTCACGATGCGTACGTTCCATACCGGGGGCGTTGCCGGAGACGACATTACGCAAGGTTTGCCGCGTATTCAAGAGCTCTTCGAAGCCCGGAATCCGAAAGGCCAAGCGATTATCACGGAAATCGATGGCATCGTGAAAGAAATCCGCGAAGCCAAAGACCGCCGCGAAATCGAGGTTCAGGGCGAAGCGGAGTCCAAGGTTTACGCTGTGCCTTACGGCTCCCGTATCCGCGTATCCGTTAACCAGCATATCGAAGCAGGGGATGAGCTGACAGACGGCTCCATCGACCCTAAAGATATGCTGCGTATCAAAGGTATCCGCGGTGTGCAGAACTACATTTTGCAAGAAGTACAACGCGTTTACCGTAACCAAGGGGTAGAAATCAACGATAAGCATATTGAAGTGATGGTTCGTCAAATGCTGCGCAAAATCCGCATCGTTGACGCCGGAGACACGACGCTGCTGCCAGGTTCCTTCGTAGACATTCACGAATATGAAGAAGCCAACAAAGTGGCCCTGTTTGCAGGCAACGAACCGGCTGTCGCGAGACCCATCCTGCTCGGTATTACCAAAGCGTCCCTGGAGACGGACTCCTTCTTGTCCGCGGCATCTTTCCAGGAGACTACACGCGTCTTGACGGATGCGGCTATTAAAGGCAAGGTTGACCAGCTCCTCGGTCTGAAAGAGAACGTCATTATCGGCAAGCTGATTCCGGCTGGAACCGGTATGCCTCGTTATCGGAACATCCGCATCACGGATCCGAATGAGGAGCTCTTGCAGGACGAAGATTTGGAAAAAGAGACGGTTGCTGTCGAATAAATGTTGAAAAAAGCGATGCGGGAAAGCCGTTTGAATGAGCGGACTTTCCCGTGTGCTTTGTCAAAAATAAAGATTTTGTAATGTGCAAGTATAATCTTGACACTGCATGATCGAGATGCTAATATATCGTAGTGTGCCTAAGTTACTATGCTTTCCTGCGCTTTGGAGGATGACGTTCATGTCTTATGATAAAGTCAAACAGGCGAAGAATGTAAGTGTAGGTACGAAGAAAGCGACGAAGACGGTTGAGCAAGGCAAAGCCGTCGAAGTGTTTGTCGCCAAAGATGCAGATCCGCGATTGACGATAAAACTGGTAAGCCTCTGTAAAAAGATGGATGTGCCCGTAACCTACGTTGATTCTATGAAAATGCTAGGTAAAGCATGTGGAATTGAAGTTGGAGCTGCGGTAGCAGCTGTTGTGAATGAATAGGTATATGAATGTTTTTGTTGCTGGATAGAAACATGAAGATTCTTGGGAATCTGTTTGCAGTCCTCGGCAAAAACTTTTCCTTTGCTCATTTACGACTCGCCTGGATCTGTGGGCTTGCAAAAAGCTGTAGTTATTTTCATGAAAGTAGGGAGGAGGTGGCGATATGCCAACAATTAACCAATTAGTACGTAAAGGCCGTGAAGCAAAGGTGGATAAATCCAAATCCCCGGCTTTGCAAAAAGGATTCAACGCTTTGAAAAGAGAGTCGACGGATTTGAGCGCGCCTCAAAAACGCGGTGTCTGCACTCGTGTAGGTACAATGACTCCTAAGAAGCCGAACTCCGCACTTCGTAAATATGCTCGTGTTCGCTTGACGAACCGCGTAGAGGTGACTGCTTACATTCCAGGTATCGGTCACAACCTGCAAGAGCATAGCGTTGTATTGATCCGTGGGGGCAGGGTTAAAGACCTTCCAGGGGTACGTTACCACATCGTGCGTGGCGCTTTGGATACAGCGGGTGTTAACAACCGTAAGCAAGCCCGTTCCAAATACGGTGCTAAACGTCCGAAAGTTAAAAAGTAAGCAATTGATTTCAAGGATGATTTTTTCGAGAAAGGGGGATAACTATGCCTCGTAAAGGTCCAGTTACTCGCAGAGATGTATTGCCAGATCCGATTTACAATAGCAAGCTTGTTACTCGTCTCATCAATCGCATCATGATTGACGGAAAAAGAGGGGTGGCACAGTCCATTTTATACAATGCTTTTAACCTTGTGAAAGACCGCACGGGTAAAGAACCGATGGAAGTGTTCGAGCAAGCAATCAAGAACATCATGCCGGTTTTGGAAGTAAAAGCACGCCGTGTGGGTGGAGCTAACTACCAAGTGCCGATCGAAGTTAAGCCTGAGCGCCGTACGACTTTAGGCTTGCGTTGGTTGGTGAACTACTCCCGTCTTCGCGGTGAGAAGACGATGGAAGAAAGATTGGCTTTTGAAATTATCGACGCTAGCAACAACACGGGTTCTTCCGTTAAGAAACGTGAAGATACGCACAAAATGGCTGAAGCAAACAAAGCGTTTGCTCACTATCGTTGGTAGAATAAAGATTCAAATACAGAAAGGAGACATACCGACCTATGGCTAGAGAGTTCTCCTTAAAAAACACACGCAATATCGGGATCATGGCTCATATTGACGCTGGTAAAACGACTACGACAGAGCGCATTTTGTACTACACGGGCCGAGTTCACAAAATCGGAGAAGTGCACGAAGGTGCCGCTACGATGGACTGGATGGAGCAAGAGCAGGAGCGCGGAATCACGATTACTTCCGCCGCTACGACTGCGCAATGGGCTGGTCACCGCATCAATATCATCGATACCCCGGGACACGTTGACTTTACTGTTGAAGTAGAGCGTTCCCTTCGTGTGTTGGATGGAGCAGTTGGCGTTTTCAGTGCGAAAGAAGGCGTTGAGCCGCAATCGGAAACAGTTTGGAGACAAGCTGACCGTTACGGCGTTCCTCGGATCGCGTACGTAAACAAAATGGATATTATCGGAGCCGATTACCTGGCCGTCGTTGATTCCATGCGCCTTAAGCTTGGTGCAAATGCAGTTGCTATTCAACTTCCGATCGGTGCTGAGAATGATTTCAAAGGCATCATCGACTTGGTTGACGAAGTGGCGTATATGTACAAAGACGATCTTGGCAAGGATATCGAGAAAGTGGAAATCCCAGCTGAGTTCAAAGATAAAGTTGCAGAACTGAGATTGGAACTGGTAGAGAAAGTTGCTGAGCTTGATGAAGAGCTTACAATGAAATATCTCGAAGGCGAAGAACTTACTGTAGCTGAAATTAAAGCAGCACTCCGCAAAGGTGTCTGCGAAGTTAAGATTTTCCCGGTTATCTGCGGATCTTCTTACAGAAACAAAGGCGTTCAATTGATGCTGGATGCGGTTATTGATTATCTTCCTGCTCCAGTTGACGTACCTGACATTAAAGGCGTACTTGACGATGGTACTGAAGTGATTCGCAAATCTGCTGACGACCAACCGTTCTCAGCGCTTGCATTCAAAATCATGACAGACCCGTTCGTGGGCCGACTCACTTTCTTCCGCGTGTACTCCGGCGTATTGAGCTCCGGTTCTTACGTTCTGAATGCAACGAAAGGCAAACGCGAGCGCGTTGGCCGTATCCTGCAAATGCATGCTAACAGCCGTCAAGAAATCAGCGAAGTTTACTCCGGTGATATCGCGGCAGCGGTTGGCTTGAAAGATACGACTACGGGCGACACGCTTTGCGATGAGAAAAACCCGGTTATTCTTGAGTCCATGAACTTCCCTGAGCCGGTTATCCAGCTTGCTGTTGAACCGAAAACGAAGGCTGACCAAGATAAAATGGGTATCGCTCTGCAAAAGCTTGCCGAGGAAGATCCTACTTTCCGCGCTCACACAGACGAAGAAACAGGACAAACGATTATCGCAGGTATGGGTGAGCTTCACCTTGAGATTCTCGTTGACCGTATGCTTCGCGAGTTCAAAGTGGAAACCAACGTAGGTAAACCGCAGGTTGCTTACCGTGAAACTTTCCGCGCTGCAGCTAAAGTGGAAGGTAAGTTCGTTCGCCAATCCGGTGGCCGTGGTCAATACGGACATTGTTGGGTTGAATTTGCACCACAAGAAGCTGGGGCAGGATTCTTATTCGAAAGCAAGATCGTGGGCGGATCGATTCCTAGAGAATATATCGCTCCGATTCAAGCGGGTATCGAAGAGTCCATGAAGAACGGGGTTCTCGCAGGATTCCCACTCGTGGATATCAAAGCTACTGTTGTCGACGGTTCCTACCATGATGTTGACTCCAATGAAATGGCGTTCAAAATCGCGGGTTCCATGGCACTTAAAGCTGCCAAAGACAAATGTAAGCCGGTTCTTCTTGAGCCAATCATGAAAGTGGAAGTTACTGTGCCTGAAGAGTACATGGGCGATGTTATGGGCGACCTTAACTCCCGCCGCGGACGTATCGAAGGTATGGATAACCGCCATGGCGCTCAAATCATCCGTGCCAAAGTGCCTCTGTCCGAAATGTTTGGATACTCCACAACACTTCGCTCCAGAACACAAGGCCGTGGTGTTTACTCCATGGAAATTTCCCACTATGAAGAAGTACCTAAATCCATTGCTGAAGAAATTATCGCAAAGGGTAAAGGCGCTTAATATAAACTAATAGTTACTCTAAGGAGGAATCGTTTGAAATGGCAAAGGCTAAATTTGAACGTAACAAACCGCATGTTAACATCGGTACTATCGGTCACGTTGACCATGGTAAAACAACTTTGACTGCTGCTATTACAACTGTACTTTCCAAAAGATACGGTGGAGCTGCAGTAGCATTCGACCAAATCGATAAAGCACCAGAAGAGCGCGAGCGCGGTATCACAATCTCCACAGCTCACGTTGAATATGAAACACCTAACCGCCACTATGCGCACGTTGACTGCCCAGGCCATGCTGACTATGTTAAAAACATGATCACTGGTGCTGCACAAATGGACGGAGCGATCCTGGTTGTATCCGCAGCTGACGGTCCTATGCCGCAAACTCGCGAACACATCCTGCTCTCCCGCCAAGTAGGCGTTCCTTACATCGTCGTATTCTTGAACAAATGCGACATGGTTGAAGATGATGAGTTGCTTGAACTGGTTGAGATGGAAGTTCGCGACCTGCTGAACGAGTACGAGTTCCCAGGCGATGACACTCCAATCATCCGTGGTGCAGCTCGTGAAGCTCTTCAAAATCCGGATGGTCCTTGGGCTGATAAAATCATCGAGTTGTTTGAGCAAGTTGATACTTACATCCCAACTCCAGAGCGCGACACTGACAAGCCTTTCCTTATGCCGGTTGAGGACGTATTCTCCATCACAGGCCGCGGAACAGTTGCTACAGGCCGTGTAGAGCGTGGTACTGTTAAAGTACAAGACGAAGTTGAAATCGTAGGTATCGCTGAAGAAACTCGCAAATGCATCGTAACAGGCGTAGAGATGTTCCGCAAATTGCTTGATTCCGCTCAAGCTGGCGACAACATTGGAGCTCTGCTTCGCGGTGTAGACCGTAAAGATATCGAGCGTGGACAAGTTCTTGCAAAACCAGGTTCAGTTAAGCCTCACACGAACTTTTCTGCTCAAATCTACGTTCTGACTAAAGAAGAGGGTGGCCGTCATAAGCCTTTCTTCACAGGCTACCGTCCACAATTCTATTTCCGTACAACAGACGTAACTGGTATCATCAACCTTCCAGAAGGTACTGAAATGGTTATGCCTGGCGACAACATCACTGTTACTGTAGAACTGATCTCCCCAATCGCTATCGAAGAAGGTACTCGTTTCGCGATTCGTGAAGGCGGACGTACAGTTGGTGCGGGCGCGGTTGCTACAATCCAAAAATAATTGTTTCACCATAAAGAGCGCTCTCCGCTTAGGCGGGGGGCGTTTTTTGCGTAAGTGCCAGTTAGTTGCGGCCTTCGTACAGGCCCTAGTTGCGTGCCAAGCTGCTTCCGTACTTGCTGCAAAATCGGCAGCTAGCAACAAGTCCCGGGCTTCCCATCGTTTTAATGATGGGGTCATTTCATTTTTTTTGACTTGCGACATGGCTGCCAGAAAACCCCCACGTTAGAGGGAATAGCCATAAACTGCCCGCTGGACGAAGAAAACCTGCAAAAATACATGAATTTGCGTCCTTGATCACTGGCTGCGAACAATTCCTGCAAAAGTGCAGGCTTTTCACCGAACACATGGACTCCGGTTCACTTTCAGTGAAAATTCCTGCACTTTTGCAGGTTTTCTCTCTAGCAGGCTGTCCCTTGCCCGGTGATGCAGTTCCACGACCTACACCAGGAGAGGCGCGCGTTCGAAAAAAGCGGCTGTTCTCTAAATTAGCCCCCCCAGTGGTTCCACTAACACTCACAGAGTGTTTGCGACTTTCTAGTACAGCCTGCAAAAGTACAGGCTTACACCAGCAAAATTTCGCTTGTTTCTTCTATAATATAATGAAGAAAGACACAGAAAGCTCGCTTTTTAAACTTTTTGTGATATTCGCTGAGATTTTTGTTGCTTTTCATTTTCAGATTTTATATAATATTAAACGTTGGTCTGTGACGTTGCGATGATGTGAGAGGTTGCCGACACACCCGGCCCCTTTGCCATGGGGCAGGTTGCCGGAGAATTTTCACGGAGTATGTCCGATACTAAATTGGGCGATAGAAGGAGGGACTTATATGGCAAAGCAAAAAATTCGTATCCGTTTGAAAGCTTATGATCACAGAATTATCGATCAATCGGCTGAGAAAATCGTGGAAACTGCCAAGCGTTCCGGTGCAGGTGTATCCGGTCCGATTCCGCTTCCTACAGAGAAGCAAATCATCACGATTCTTCGTGCGGTGCACAAGTACAAGGATTCGCGCGAGCAATTCGAAATGCGTACGCATAAGCGTCTTATCGATATTGTGAATCCAACGCCACAAACAGTTGATGCTTTGATGAGACTGGACTTGCCGTCTGGTGTAGACATCGAGATCAAACTGTAAAACAATTATAGAACAAACGTTTAGGAAGGAAAAGAGGTGTCAACGATGAAAGGTATCTTAGGAAAAAAACTTGGGATGACACAAGTGTTTACTCCGGAAGGCAATGTAGTGCCGGTAACTGTCATTCAAGCGGGACCATGTGTGGTTCTTCAAAAGAAAGATGTGGATAACGACGGATATGAGTCGATCCAAATCGGTTTTGATGATAAAAAAGCAAGCAGAGTCATTAAGCCAGAGCTCGGCCATGCGAAAAAAGCAGGGGCAGCACCTAAGCGCTACGTTAAAGAAATTCGCGGCGTTCAGTTGGCTGATTACGAAGTTGGCCAGGAATTGAAGGCAGATCTGTTCGCAGAAGGCGAATTCGTTGATGTAACAGGTACTTCCAAAGGTAAAGGGTTCCAAGGTAACATCAAAAGACATAACCAATCCAGAGGGCCAATGGCTCACGGCTCCCGCTATCACCGCGGACCAGGTTCCATGGGTTCCATTCAAGCCAACCGTGTTCCTAAAGGTAAAAACCTGCCAGGACATATGGGTAACGAAACCGTAACTTTGCAAAATCTGCAAATCATTAAAGTGGATGCTGAGCGCAATGTACTGCTTGTTAAAGGTTCCATTCCAGGCCCTACTAACAGCTACGTAAGCGTGAAATCCGCTGTTAAAAAGTAAGAAAGGAGGAAGACTGATGCCAAAAGTAGCTTTATATAACGTAACAGGTGCTCAAGTTGGTGAAATCGAGCTGTCTGATGTTGTTTTCGGAATTGAGCCTCACGTTCATGCGATTCATGAAGCTGTTCTTTTACAGCAGGCTGCTGTTCGTCAAGGTACTCACAAAACAAAAGGTCGTTCTGAAGTGCGCGGCGGCGGACGTAAACCTTGGAAGCAAAAAGGTACAGGTCGTGCCCGTCAAGGTAGTATCCGTGCTCCGCAGTGGAAAGGCGGCGGTACCGTTTTTGGTCCGACACCTCGCAGCTACGGTTACAAACTGCCTAAAAAAGTTCGTCGTTTGGCGATTAAATCCGCTTTGTCTTCGAAAGTGATCGATAACGGATTGATTGTACTTGATCAACTTCAATTGAATGCTCCTAAGACGAAAGAGTTCGCAGCTATTTTGAATAACCTGAAAGTGGATAGAAAAGTGCTCGTAGTTGGTCTTGAAAGTGACTCCAACGCAGCTCTTTCCGCTCGTAACATCCCAGGTGTGAAATTTGTTGCTGCTGATGGAATTAGCGTTCTGGATGTCATGCTGCATGACAAACTGATCATTACAAAAGACGCTGTACAGAAAGTAGAGGAGGTGCTTGCACAATGAAAAATCCACGCGACATTATCAAGCGCCCGATCATCACTGAACGTACAAGCGAACTGATGGCTAACAAAAAGTACGCTTTTGAAGTCGATATTCGCGCTAACAAAACGGAAATCAAACAAGCTATCGAAGCTATTTTCAAAGTTAAAGTTACGAATGTTAACACACTCAGAATGCCAGCCAAGCCAAAACGTTACGGCCGTCACTTCGGCTACACTTCCGAATGGAAGAAAGCTATCGTGTCCCTGAGCGCGGAAAGCAAAGAACTGGAATTCTTCGAAACGGTATAACACATTTTTTGAAGTAAGGAGGGAATCGGAGTGCCGATTAAAAAATATAAACCAACGTCCCCGGCTAGACGTGCTATGTCGGTTTCTACTTTTGAAGAAATCACCACATCTACACCGGAGAAGTCCTTGCTGTCTCCTTTGAGCAAAACAGCTGGACGGAACAACCAAGGTAAAATTACGGTTCGTCACCACGGCGGCGGCCACAAGCGTAAATACCGGATTATCGATTTCAAACGTACCAAAGACGGAATACCAGGACGCGTTGCTACAATTGAGTACGATCCTAACCGTTCCGCTAACATCGCTTTGATCAACTACGCAGACGGTGAGAAAAGATACATTCTCGCTCCTAAAGGTCTTAAAGTGGGAGATCAAATCGTATCCGGACCGCAATCCGACATTAAAATAGGTAACGCTCTTCCACTGGAAAACATTCCGGTCGGTACAGTTATCCACAACATTGAGTTGAAGCCTGGCAAAGGCGGACAAATGGTTCGCGCCGCTGGAACTGAAGCTCAATTGCTGGGTAAAGAAGAGCAATATGCAACAGTTCGTCTTTCTTCCGGCGAAGTTCGCAAAGTGCTTAAAGTTTGCCGCGCGACAATCGGATCTGTAGGCAACGAAGATCATGAGCTTGTCAAAATCGGTAAAGCTGGTCGTAACCGCTGGAAAGGCAATCGCCCTCAAGTCCGCGGGGTTGTTATGAACCCTAACGATCACCCACACGGTGGTGGTGAAGGACGCGCGCCAATCGGACGTAAATCGCCTATGTCTCCATGGGGCAAACCTACGCTCGGTTACAAAACTCGTAAAAAAGGTAAAGCATCCGATAAATACATCGTGCGCCGTCGTACGAAGTAATCCTGGATATTTCAATATTCGTGAGGTTCAAGGAAGGGAGGAACACCCATGGGTCGCAGCTTAAAGAAAGGTCCATTTATCGATGGATACTTGCTGAAAAAAGTAGAAGACTTGAACGCTTCAAGCAAGAAAGTAGTTGTTAAAACTTGGTCCCGTCGCTCTACGATTTTCCCGCAATTCGTAGGCCACACTTTCGGAGTGTACGATGGAAGAAAACACGTGCCTGTGTATGTAACTGAAGACATGGTAGGACATAAGCTTGGTGAGTTCGCGCCAACTCGTACTTACAAAGGTCACGACGACGACAAGAAAACAGGCAAACGCTAATCGCATTTTTAACCGAGAGGAGGTACTACCATGCAAGCTAAAGCAGTTCTTAATCATGCTCGGATTGCTCCTCGTAAAGCACAACTCGTTGTTGACTTGATTCGGGGAAAAGCGGTAGGTGAGGCGATTGCGATTCTGCGTCACACACCTAAAGCAGCTTCTCCAATTCTGGAGAAACTTCTGAACTCCGCTATTGCCAATGCAGAGCACAACTATTCGTTAGATCCGAATAAATTAGTGGTTACTCAAGCGTTTGTGAACCAAGGACCGACAATGAAAAGGTTCCAACAACGTGCGATGGGCCGCGCAAGTGCAATCAGAAAACGTACCAGCCACATTACATTAGTGGTATCTGAGAAATAAGGAGGGATAACGTGTGGGTCAGAAAGTAAACCCGGTAGGTCTTAGAATCGGAATTATTCGCGATTGGGAGTCCAAATGGTTCGCAGAAAAAGATTTCGGAACTCTGCTGCTTGAAGACGTCAAAATTCGCGAATACTTGAAAAATAAATTAAAAGATTCTGCAGTATCCCACATCGATATCGAGCGCGCGGCTAACCGTGTGAACGTAACGATTCATACTGCGAAACCAGGCATGGTTATCGGTAAAGGCGGAGCTGAAGTTGAAGTTATCCGCAACTACATCGCTGCTCTGTCCGGTAAAAAAGTTCACATCAACATCTCTGAAATCAAAAACCCTGAGCTGGACGCAATTCTTGTTGCAGAAAGCATCGCTCAACAATTGGAGCGCCGCGTTTCATTCCGTCGTGCAATGAAACAAGCTATCCAAAGAACAATGAGATCCGGGGCAAAAGGAATTAAAGTTGCAACTAGCGGACGTCTTGGCGGCGCTGAGATCGCCCGTACGGAAGGATATAGCGAAGGAACAGTTCCACTTCATACGCTTCGCGCGGATATCGATTACGGTACTGCAGAAGCACACACTACTTACGGACGTATCGGTGTGAAAGTATGGATTTATCGTGGAGAAGTTCTTCCGACAGCTAAGAAAAAGGCTCAGCCGGAAGGAGGAAATTAAATCATGTTAGTACCTAAACGTGTAAAACACCGTAAGGAACACCGTGGTAACATGAAAGGTCGCGCTAAAGGCGGTACGGAAGTTGCCTTTGGCGAATACGGCTTGCAAGCGATGGAACCGGCTTGGGTAACCAACCGTCAAATCGAATCTGCGCGTATTGCGATGACACGTTACATCAAACGTGGCGGTAAAGTATGGATCAAAATTTTCCCAGCAAAACCAATTACGCAAAAGCCGCTTGAAGTTCGGATGGGTAGCGGTAAAGGTAACGTGGAAAAATGGGTTTCCGTTGTTAAACCGGGCAAAATTTTGTTTGAACTTGCTGGTGTAAGCGAAGAAGTCGCTCGCGAAGCGATGCGTCTTGCTGCTCACAAGCTTCCAATCAAAACGAAGTTCGTGAAAAGAGATGAAGTAGGTGGTGAAGCAAATGAAGGCTAGTGAATTCCGCAACTTAACCACTGCTGAGATCGAGCAAAAAGTCAATGGTTTTAAAGAAGAACTCTTTAACCTCCGTTTTCAACTAGCTACAGGTCAATTGGACAACCCGACTCAAATTCGCGATTTGCGCAAAGAGATCGCTCGTGCCAAGACTGTTTTGCGTGAAAGAGAATTGGGGATTGGCTAACCAAATCTAGAAAGGAGGGCTTCGTAAATGGCTGAACGCAATGAGCGTAAAGTGCAGATCGGTAAAGTCGTCAGCGATAAAATGGATAAAACCATCGTTGTTGCTGTTGAAACTTACAAAAAACATGATCTCTATCACAAGAGAATCAAATATACGAAAAAATTCAAAGCTCACGACGAAAACAATCAAGCTAAAATTGGCGACGTCGTGAAAATCATGGAAACTAGACCGATTTCCAAAGACAAACGTTGGAGACTGGTTGAAATCGTGGAAGAAGCAGTAATTATTTAAACATTTCAGGCATGAACCCCGAAAGGAGGGACTACGATGATTCAACCATTTACTCGTTTGGCGGTTGCTGACAACTCGGGCGCTAAGCAATTGATGTGTATCCGCGTTTTGGGTGGTACAGGTCGTCGCGTAGGTCATATTGGTGATTTGATCATCTGTTCTGTAAAAGAAGCAACACCAGGCGGCGTTGTCAAAAAAGGCGATGTTGTTAAAGCAGTTATCGTTCGTACGAAGAGCGGTGCTCGCCGTAAAGACGGATCATACATCTCTTTTGACGAGAACGCAGCTGTTATCGTGAAAGAAGATAAAAGCCCGCGCGGAACTCGTATTTTTGGACCGGTTGCTCGCGAACTTCGTGACAAAGACTTCATGAAGATCGTATCCTTGGCTCCAGAAGTTATCTAATAAAGCGTTTTGAAGTATGCTTTCAGGAGGTGTAGAACACAATGCCAAGAACCAAAAAGAGACTTGAGTCTCATAACAATAAACTGCACGTGAAAAAAGACGATACGGTTTTTGTAATTACCGGTAAAGACAAAGGTAAAAAGGGCCGCGTTATCGCTGCTTACCCTCGTGAAAACCGTGTATTGGTCGAAGGTGTCAACATGGTTAAAAAACATGCGAAGCCTACCCAACAAAATCCGCAAGGCGGCATCTTGAATCAAGAAGCTCCAATCCACGTTTCCAACGTGATGCTGATTGATCCTAAGAGCGGCAAACCTACTCGCGTAGGTTACAAAGTTTTAGAGAACGGAACAAAAGTTCGCGTAGCGAAAAAATCCGGTGAAGTCATCGACTAATGCCAAAAGCACGGAAAGGAGGCAACTGAAACATGTCAGCAAGAATGAAAGATCGTTATTTGAATGAAATTACGCCTGCGCTGATTCAAAAGTTCAACTACACAACAGTTATGCAAGTACCTAAGATCGAGAAAGTCGTTATCAACATGGGTGTTGGTGAAGCTGTATCGAACTCCAAAGTACTGGATACCGCTGTAGAAGATCTGCAAAAAATCGCAGGACAAAAACCGGTTGTAACGAGAGCGAAAAAATCCATCGCGGGTTTCAAGCTTCGTGAAAATATGCCGATCGGCGTGAAAGTGACACTGCGCGGCGAGCGTATGTATCACTTCTTGGATAAACTCTTCAACGTTGCGCTTCCTCGCGTACGTGACTTCCGTGGTATTTCCAACAAGGCTTTTGACGGCCGCGGCAACTACACACTGGGTCTGAAAGAGCAACTGATCTTCCCAGAGATCGAGTATGATAAAATTGATAAAGTTCGTGGTATGGATATCGTTATCGTAACGACAGCTAAGTCCGACGAAGAAGCTCGCGAGCTTTTAACCCAACTCGGCGCTCCTTTCGTTAAATAGGTTACCAATTGTACCTATCAGGAGGTGGAATATTAAGTGGCAAAAACTTCGATGAAAATCAAGCAGCAACGCGCTCCGAAGTTTAAAGTTCAAGCATACACACGCTGCGAGCGCTGCGGTCGTCCGCATTCCGTGCTTCGCAAGTTTAAAATTTGCAGAATTTGTTTCCGTGAATTAGCTTACAAAGGTCAGATTCCAGGTGTGAAAAAAGCAAGCTGGTAATCAGCCTATTTTCGGGAAGGAGGTTTACACAAATGGTCATGTCAGATCCAATTGCAGATATGCTAACACGCATCCGTAACGCAAATATCGTTCGTCATGAAACAGTTGAAATCCCTGCATCCAAAATGAAACGGGAAATCGCTGAAATCCTGAAAAAAGAAGGATTTATTCGTGACGCTGAATACGTTGAGGACAGCAAACAAGGTATCATCCGTTTGTTCCTGAAATACGGTTCAAACAACGAGCGTGTTATCTCCGGTTTGAAAAGAATCAGCAAACCAGGTCTGCGCGTATATACTAAGTCTCAAGAAATCCCTCGTGTACTGGGCGGTTTGGGGATTGCCATCATCTCCACTTCCAAAGGAGTTATGACGGATAAAGATGCTCGTCAATCCAAAGCAGGCGGAGAGGTTATCTGCTACGTTTGGTAATACAATTGTAATTGAATGGAGGTGCAAACATGTCTCGTATTGGTCGCAAACCGATCACCATTCCAAGTGGTGTTAATGTAACCCTGGACAATACTTTAATCACAGTTAAAGGGCCTAAAGGCACTTTGTCTCGTGAACTTCATAAAGATATGAAAATCAACGTTCTGGAGAACGAGATTTCCGTTGAGCGTCCTTCCGATAACAAACTTCACCGTTCCCTGCATGGTACTACACGCAGTGTCGTTGCCAACATGGTAAACGGTGTAACGGAAGGTTTCTCGAAATCGTTGGATCTTGTAGGCGTTGGTTACCGTGCTAACAAAAGCGGCGACAAACTGGTTCTGAACGTTGGCTACTCCCATCCGGTGGAAATCGCTCCCGAGAGCGGAATCGAATTCGAAGTGCCTTCCAACACGAAAATTATCGTTAAAGGCATCGATAAAGAACTGGTCGGCGCTACAGCTGCCAAAGTTCGCGCTGTTCGTGAGCCTGAGCCTTACAAAGGTAAAGGTATCAAGTATGAAGGCGAACGCATCCTTCGCAAAGAAGGTAAAGCAGGTAAGAAAAAATAAGCTAGTCAGATCGCGGGTAAGAGCTCTGGGTTTTCGTGAGAAGACCGGCTTCGTAAGTATAGACCTCGCATCATAAGATGATGAAAGGAGTGTAAGTATTCATGATTACTAAAAGCGATAAAAACAAAGCGCGTCTGAAAAGACACCTTCGCGTTCGTAAAAAAATCGAAGGAACTACGGCTCGTCCTCGGTTGAACATTTTCCGTTCTTCCAAGCACATGTACGCTCAATTGATCGATGATACGACTGGCGTCACTGTAGCGTCCGCTTCGACTCAGGATAAAGAACTGAAAGCAGAAGTGGGCAACGGTGGTAACGTAGAAGCTGCTCGTAAAGTCGGCGAACTGATCGCAAAACGTGCAAAAGAAAAAGGTTTTGCCCAAGTGGTTTTTGACCGCGGCGGATACCTGTACCATGGACGCGTGCAAGCATTGGCTGATGCAGCTCGCGAAGCAGGATTAGAATTCTAGGAAAAACATATATAAGGAGGTAAGAGACTTGCGTGTAGATCCGAATACTTTAGAACTAACTGAAAAAGTTGTAAACATTAACCGCGTAGCTAAAGTAGTAAAAGGCGGACGCCGTTTCAGCTTCAGCGCACTTGTTGTCGTAGGCGACGGCAATGGCTGGGTTGGTGCAGGGATCGGTAAAGCATCCGAAGTACCAGACGCGATTCGCAAAGGCATCGAAGATGCGAAAAAGAACCTGATTCACGTTCCTATCGTAGGAACTTCCATTCCTCACCTTGTTACTGGCCGTTTTGGCGCAGGCCGCGTTCTGCTTAAGCCGGCTTCCCAAGGTACTGGAGTTATCGCAGGCGGACCGGTTCGTGCGGTTCTCGAGCTTGCCGGTGTCGGCGATATTTTGACCAAATCCCTTGGCTCTTCCAACTCCATTAACATGGTTAACGCAACGCTTGAAGGCTTAAGCCGTTTGAAAAGAGCGGAAGAAGTCGCTAAGCTTCGCGGTAAAACAGTTGAAGAGCTATTAGGTTAAGGAGGGGTAAACATGGCGAAGCAATTACAAATTACCCTGAAACGCAGCCTGATCGGCCGTCCTGAAACTCAACGCGTCACTGTGAAAACATTAGGTCTGCGCAAGCTGCACCAAACTGTTGTTCACCAAGACAACGCAGCGATCAGAGGCATGGTCAATCAAGTAAGCCACTTGGTAGAAGTTAAAGAAATCGAAGCATAAATGCTACACATTTAGATCTAGAGGAGGTGTGCAACGATGAAGTTACATGAGCTTAGCTCCGCAACTGGTTCTCGTCACACTCGTAAGCGCGTTGGTCGCGGTACTGGTAGTGGTATGGGTAAAACAGCAACTCGCGGTCATAAAGGTCAAAATGCACGTTCCGGCGGAGGCGTTCGTCCTGGTTTCGAAGGTGGACAAAATCCGTTGTACCGTCGTTTGCCTAAACGTGGTTTCAACAACCGCTTCCGTAAAGAGTTTGCAATTGTGAACTTGGAGGATCTGAACAATTTCGCAGCTGGTACCGAAGTAACTCCAGAAGTATTGCTGGAGACTGGTATTGTTAAGGCTCCTAAAGATGGCATCAAGATTTTAGGAAACGGTGAAATTACAGTAAAATTAACCGTAAAAGCGAATAAGTTCTCTCAATCCGCAATTGAGAAAATCCAAGCTGCCGGCGGTCAAACCGAGGTGATTTAATGTTCAATACCATATCCAACATCTTCAAGGTAGAGGATCTGCGAAGAAGAATTATTTTCACTCTTATTATGCTGATCGTCTACAGAGTAGGTGCCTTTATCCCGGTGCCGAACATTAATACAGATGTTTTGAAGCTGCAAGACCAGACCAATCAGAATGACGTCTTTGGTTTGCTCAACACGTTCTCTGGTGGAGCGCTCTTCCAATTTTCGATTTTCGCGATGGGGATCATGCCGTACATCACAGCTTCGATTATCGTTCAGCTTTTGTCCATGGATGTAATTCCACGCTTTGCGCAATGGGCGAAAGAGGGCGAAGTCGGAAGAAAGAAGATGACGCAGATTACCCGTTACGGAACGATCGTCTTAGGGTTGATTCAAGCGTTTGGACTTTCGATCGGCTTTAACCGTCTGTACAGCGGGCTTGTTATTACGCCTGGCTTTACAACATTTGCGTTAATTGCCATCGTGCTGACGGCAGGAACTGCCTTCTTGATGTGGCTTGGAGAGCAAATCACCGAGTATGGGATTGGAAACGGTATTTCCATTATCATCTTTGCAGGGATCGTCGCGGCGATTCCGACTGGCATCCAGCAAATTTACAAAACACTCTTTGCCAACGCAGAGGGAGCTTTGTTCCTTAACATCGTAAAACTCGTCATCATTGCTTTGGTCGTAATTTTGATCATTGCCGGGGTGATTTTCGTTCAACAGGGGGTACGTAAAATTCCGGTCCAATACGCGAAGCGTGTGGTTGGAAGAAAAATGTACGGCGGTCAAACGACCCACATCCCTCTGAAAGTGAATGCGGCTGGTGTAATTCCTGTAATCTTTGCTTTGTCACTGCTCATGTTCCCTCCGACCATTGCAAGTTACTGGAGAGGAAACGTGGTTGCCGAGTGGATCATTACTAACTTGAGCATTAACCAGACAGCTCCGCTCGCGATCGTGCTTTACGTGCTGCTGATTATCGGGTTCACCTACTTCTACACGTTTGTACAAATCAATCCTGTTCAGATGGCCGATCAGATGAAAAAGAACGGCGGATACATCCCGGGCATTCGTCCTGGTAAAACAACTTCTGTTTATCTGACGCGAGTAATGACCAGAATTACTTTGTCGGGCGCTTTGTTTTTGTCAGCCATTTCGATTTTGCCGATGCTGTTCGGAGGGCTTGCAGGTCTTCCTACTTCGGTTAGAATCGGTGGAACTTCACTATTGATCGTAGTAGGCGTTGGTCTTGAGACGATGAAACAAATCGAGAGCCAATTGATCAAGCGACATTACAAAGGTTTTATCAATAAATAGCAAATAGGTTCTGATGGGGCGTTTATTTTGCGACATCGGCACCTATTGTGCTGTTCGTATTGCCGAGTGCGATGGGAGGGAGTTAAAAGTGAACGTTATTTTTATGGGTCCTCCTGGTGCAGGCAAAGGTACGCAGGCGGAAAAAATCGTAAGCGAATTTCAAATTCCTCATATTTCAACCGGCGATGCATTCCGTTTGGCGATGAGCCAAGGAACGCCGCTCGGAGTCGAGGCTAAGGGATATGTGGATAAGGGACTTCTGGTTCCGGATGAAATCACGAACGGTATTGTGAAAGAACGGCTTGCGCAGCCGGATTGCGATAAAGGCTTCTTGCTTGACGGGTTCCCCAGAACCGTCGCCCAGGCGGATGCTTTGAACGAAATCGTGGAATCCCTGGGCAAGAAGATTGAGCTTGTCATCAATCTTGCCGTCGATCGCAGCTATCTGCTTCCACGACTTACGGGCCGCAGAATTTGCAAATCCTGTGGCGCTACGTATCATGTCGTCTTCAATCCGCCGAAGCAAGAAGGCGTATGCGATAAATGCTCCGGTGAATTGTATCAAAGATCTGACGATACGGAAGAAAAAGTCGGTACCCGCCTGGATGAGTACACAAACAAAACGGCTCCACTGTTGGATTACTACCAAAAGAGGGAAATGTTGCGTGAGGTTAACGGGGAACAGGATATTAATGCGGTAACCGAACAAATCAGCTCACTGATAAGAGGTCTGGCGTAATGATCATTTGTAAGTCCGAGGTTGAACTGGACCTTATGCGAGAAGCAGGTCGGATCGTAGCAGAGACGCACCGCTTGCTGGCAAGGGCGATTCGTCCGAACATTACAACGAAAGAACTTGATCAGATCGCAGAGGAATACATTCGCAGTCAGGGAGCAACTCCATCTTTTAAAGGCTACAACGGTTTTCCAGGCAGCATCTGTGCTTCAGTCAACGATGAATTAGTTCACGGTATTCCTGGTCCAAGAAAGCTGGCAGAGGGCGATATAATCAGCATCGATATCGGGGCTCGCTATAAGGGCTATCATGGAGATTCCGCATGGACCTATCCGGTAGGCGAAATCACGGAAACCGCCAAGCGTTTATTGGAAGTTACCGAAAAGTCGCTCTATCAAGGTCTAGCCGAGGCAAAACCGGATGCCAGGCTTTACACGCTGTCGCATGCGATCCAAACCTGTATTGAAGATGCAGGCTTCTCCGTAGTCAGGGAGTATGTCGGGCACGGGATTGGCACGGATCTTCACGAAGAGCCGCAAATTCCGAACTACGGCATACCGGACAAAGGACCACGCTTGAAACCGGGTATGGTATTAGCCATTGAGCCAATGGTGATCGTTGGCGAAAGGTTTGTCAAAACACTCGAAGACGATTGGACCGTAGTTACGGTGGATGGAACACTATGTGCTCACTTTGAACATACGATAGCAATTACGGCAGACGGTTATGAAATACTAACTTTGCCTAAAGCGTAGGTGATAAAGAGTGGATAGCCTAACTCCACAACTGGGCCAGATCGTAAAGGTGCTTCGCGGCAGAGATCCCGGAGAATATGCGGTCGTGATCGGAATTGTAGATTCCCGTTTTGTGCTGCTCGCAGACGGTGATAAGCGCAAATTCGATCAGCCGAAGAAGAAGAACCTGAACCACCTTCAATTGCAGGATGCAATCAGCAGCGAAGTCGAGTCAAGCATCAGGGAAACAGGCCGTGTAACTAATGGGAAGTTGCGGTTCGCAATTGCCAAATTCGTAGATCGTCTGCAAGTTGAAGCACAAGAGAAAGGAGAATGACTGTGGCCAAAGAAGATGTAATTGAAGTAGAAGGTACAGTGATTGAACCTCTTCCGAATGCAATGTTTAAGGTTGAATTGGAAAATGGTCATAAAATCCTAGCCCATGTATCCGGTAAAATCAGAATGCACTTTATCCGCATTTTGCCCGGAGACAAGGTTACCGTAGAATTATCGCCTTATGATTTAACAAGAGGCCGTATAACCTACCGTTTTAAATAAATGTTCGGCTTATATGTAAGTTACTCTCTCAAGGCGTATGCTTACGAAGCAAGTTTTCTAACGAAAACGCAACATGGTGCTTACGATACAAGATTTCTTGAAGAAATCTTTATAGGAGGGGTTAAAAATGAAGGTAAGACCGTCGGTTAAACCGATCTGCGAGAAATGTAAAGTTATTCGCCGCAAAGGCAATGTAATGGTTATCTGTGAAAATCCGAAACACAAACAAAAACAAGGATAAAAGGAGGTGCAGCCTGTAAATGGCACGTATAGCTGGAGTTGACTTACCTCGTGATAAGCGTGTAGTTATCGCTTTGACTTACATTTTCGGTATCGGCAATACAACAGCTCAAAAAATCGTCAGCGCTACAGGAATTAGCGAGAACACTCGCGTTCGCGACCTGACTGAAGACGAAGTGAGCAAAATTCGTGATGTAATCGACAAAACGCTGAAAGTTGAAGGCGATCTGCGTCGTGAAATCTCCCTGAACATCAAGCGTCTGATCGAGATCGGATCGTATCGTGGTCTTCGTCACCGCCGCGGCCTTCCTGTTCGCGGACAACGTACTAAAACGAATGCTCGTACGCGTAAAGGTCCTCGTCGTACAGTAGCTAACAAGAAGAAATAATAAAGGGGGTTAGAGCTAATGGCAAAACCTAAAAAAGTAGTCCGTACGAAACGTCGTGACCGCAAAAATATTGAGTCCGGCGTGGCACATATCCGTTCCACGTTCAACAACACTATCGTTACCATTACGGATCCTCATGGCAACGCGATTTCCTGGGCAAGTTCAGGAAACCTCGGTTTCAAAGGTTCCCGTAAAAGCACGCCTTTTGCAGCGCAAATGGCAGCAGAATCCGCAGCAAAAGCAGCTATGGAGCACGGTTTGAAAACTGTTGAAGTCATGGTTAAAGGCCCTGGCGCTGGCCGCGAAGCAGCAATTCGTTCTTTGCAAGCAGCAGGTCTTGAAGTGAACCTGATTAAAGACGTAACTCCGGTTCCTCACAATGGCTGCCGTCCTCCAAAACGCCGTCGCGTATAATTCAGGCATACTTTGTAGTATAAATATCTCAAAATCGTGAATAATGGTTTTGAAGGATAGGCATACTATCAAATTTTTACCGAAGTATCCAGAGGGAAACGACGTTTTGAATGGAGGGTACATTTCATGATCGAAATTGAAAAGCCAAAAATAGAAACTGTAGCTTTAAGTGAAGACGGCGCCTATGGCAAATTTGTCGTAGAGCCGTTGGAACGGGGCTACGGTACCACATTAGGTAACTCACTACGTCGTATCTTGCTGTCCTCTTTACCGGGTGCTGCAGTAACCTCTGTCCAAATCGATGGCGTTTTGCATGAGTTCTCGACGATCCCTGGCGTGCTTGAGGATGTAACGGAAATTATCCTCAACCTTAAGGGCCTATCGTTGAAAATTCACTCCGATGAGGAGAAAGTACTTGAAATTGATGCTGAGGGAGAAGGGAATATTACCGCAGCGGATATCCGCGGTGATAGTGATGTGGAGATTCTCAATCCGGATCTGCACATTGCGACTTTGTCTCCTGATGCTCGTCTTCATTTGAGGATTCATGCAGGCAGAGGCCGCGGTTATGTTCAATCGGACAAGAATAAGCGTGAAGACCAGCCGATCGGAGTTATTCCTATCGATTCGATTTACACGCCGATTACCCGCGTAAACTACAGTGTCGAGAATACTCGTGTCGGCCAAGTGACAAACTATGATAAACTGACCCTCGAAGTGTGGACCGATGGAAGCATCAGACCTGAAGAAGCGGTAAGCTTGGGCGCCAAAATCTTGACGGAGCATTTGTTCCTGTTCGTCGGTTTGACGGATGAAGCGAAGGATGCCGAGATCATGGTGGAGAAGGAAGAAGACAAGAAAGAAAAAGTTCTCGAGATGACGATCGAAGAGCTGGATCTTTCCGTTCGCTCTTACAACTGCCTGAAGCGTGCCGGCATCAACACGGTACAAGAGCTGATTACCAAAACAGAAGAAGATATGATGAAAGTGCGCAACTTGGGACGCAAATCGCTTGAAGAAGTTCAAGAGAAGCTCGAAGAGCTCGGCCTTGGCTTGCGTACAGAGGAATAATCCAGTCAGAAGGAGGTTAATTCAATGAACTACAGGAAATTGAACCGCGATTCCAGTAATCGTAAAGCATTATTCCGTGATCTGGTAACGGATCTGTTCATACATGAACGTATACAAACAACCGAAGCAAAAGCAAAAGAGATTCGTTCCATCGCTGAGAAGCTGATTACACTCGCGAAACGCGGAGATCTTCATGCACGCCGTCAGGTGGCTGCTTTTGTTCGCAGAGAAGCTGCTAATGAGAATCAAGATGCGATTCAAAAGCTTTTCTCCGAACTGGCAACTCGTTACTCCGAGCGTCCAGGCGGATACACGCGTATCCTGAAACTGGGACCACGCCGCGGAGACGCAGCGCCTATGGTTTACCTAGAGCTTGTAGATCGAGCATAAGACGGATGGGAAAGGGTGGACAGAATCTGCTGATTCTGATGAAGCCCTTTTTTTGCAGTCTTGGAAGCGGCGGAACAATGGTTTGTCGGAGGAATAAAACGCTTGAGAAATCTGCGGTTTACGATCAGCTATGATGGCACGGCTTACTCCGGCTTTCAGACGCAGCCCAATGCGGATACGATTCAAGACAGGCTCGAGCAGGCCGTCCACATGCTGACCGGCGAGAGAGTGAAAGTCATCTCTTCCGGCCGGACGGATGCGGGGGTTCATGCGAAAGCGCAAGTGATTAACTTTACGACGGAATCCAAAATACCGGTGGAACGCTGGTGCCTCGCTCTTAATGCCAGATTGCCCAGAGATATCGTCGCCCATACGGCGGAAGAAGTTCCGCTCTCCTTCCATTCTCGCAAAGGCGCCAAGCGCAAGACGTATTGCTATACGGTGCGTACGGCTCGATTTCCGGACGTTTTTCACCGCAATTATGAGTATCATCATCCGACGCGTTTAAACGTGGAGGCGATGATAGAGGCGCTGCCGTGTTTGATCGGCGAGCATGACTTTACTTCATTTTGCACGGTAAGAACGGATAAGGAAGTGAAAGTCAGAACGCTTTACGAGGCCCGCCTCGAGGTGGAGTATGACGAGCCTTTTGCCAAAGGAAACATAGCCCGGATACGCTTGATTGTTTCGGGAAACGGCTTCCTTTACAATATGGTGCGGATCATTATGGGCACGCTGCTGCAAATCGGCGAAGGCAAGAAAAAGAGCGGCGATATGCTGTGCATTTTGGAAGCGAGAGACCGCAGTCAAGCAGGTCCGACTGCAGAAGCGATCGGTCTCATGTTGTGGAACGTGGAGTATGATGATGAAGAAATATTTGCTTGATTCTGCCTACGGTTTCGTGTAAAATATTACTTGGCGTTTCTTGATCGGCTATCCCACGGCCCCGGATCACGGATTCGGCCACAACATCCATCGATAATTGTTAAAATAACTCATGAACATGTTACGAGATATATTTTAGGAGGATTAAGCATGCGTACCACATATATGGCTAAGCCAAATGAAGTTGAGCGTAAATGGTACATTGTTGACGCAGCAGGTCAAACACTTGGCCGTCTGGCAAGTGAAGTGGCCAGCATCATCCGCGGAAAGCATAAGCCGGAGTTCACTCCGCACGTAGACACCGGGGATTTTGTCATTGTCATCAATGCTTCCCAAATTCATTTAACCGGTAAGAAATTGCAAAACAAAATGTACTACCGTCACTCCTTGTATCCAGGTGGATTGAAAGTAACGTCCGCTCAGGATATGCTGAACAACAAGCCGGATCGCATCATCGAATTGGCTGTACACGGTATGCTTCCTAAGAACCGTCTTGGCGACAGCTTGAAAACAAAGCTGAAAGTTTATGCCGGTGCTGAGCATCCACATCAAGCACAACAACCTGAAGTTTGGAATCTTCGCGGATAATATAAAGGGAGGACTGTTTTGTGGCACAAGTTCAATACTATGGAACGGGTCGTCGTAAGCATTCGGTAGCGCGTGTGCGCCTTGTACCGGGTGAAGGACGCATCATTATTAATAAACGTAATCTGGACGAATATTTCGGTCTGGAAACTTTGAAGCTGATCGTGAAACAACCGCTGAACCTGACAGAAACATTGGGCAAATACGATGTTCTGGTTCTCGCGCACGGCGGCGGAATCAGCGGACAAGCTGGAGCCATCCGTCACGGCATTTCCCGTGCGCTGCTCAAAGCTGACCCTGAGTATCGCGGATCTTTGAAAAAAGCAGGCTTCCTGACTCGCGATCCTCGTATGAAAGAACGTAAAAAATACGGATTGAAAGCTGCACGTCGTGCGCCTCAATTCTCCAAACGTTAATATGCAGCGCCATTGTGCGCTTAAGAGAGAACCTTTTCGGCAACTTGCCGGAAAGGTTTTTTCTTTTTCACGAAAACTGCTGCAGATTCGTATACTGACTTTTTGATTTCAACGAGTTTAAACCAAAATGGCAAAAAGTCATTGACAGGATACAGAAGTCAGTTATAATTAAGATAATTCATATGATAATAGTCGGATATATTTTCCGAGGGAGGAATTGAAGTCATGAACCTTTTTGAAAAAGAAGCTTTTGTAGCCAAAGCGGCTGAAGAATTCGAAAACCAATCCGCTGAAGCTGTACTTAAACTTGCTGTCGAAACATTCCCTAGTCTTACGCTTGCGTGCAGTTTTGGCGCTGAAGATGTAGTATTAGTAGATATGCTGCAAAAAATTAATCCGAATGTAGATATTTTTTACTTGGACACTAACGTTCACTTTGTTGAAACCTATGAAACGAGAGATCGCTTGGAGCAGCACTACGGCAAAAAGTTCGTTCAGGTTCTGCCGAAGCTGACGCTCGAAGAGCAGGCGCAAAAGCATGGCGATGAGCTTTGGAAAAGCGATCCTACCGCATGCTGCAACATCCGCAAAGTCGATCCGTTGACGGACATTCTTAAAAACTACGACGCGTGGATTACCGGCATCCGCCGCGACCAAGCCCCTACGCGTGCTAACGCCAAGAAAGTCGAGTATGACGTGAAATTCGGTCTGATCAAGTTCAACCCTCTCGCCAGCTGGACTTCGGAAGATGTGTGGAACTACATTCGCGAGAATAACGTCATTTACAATCCGCTGCATGACCGCAACTTTCCAAGCATCGGCTGCGAGCACTGCACACGCCCTGTAGCGGCTGGAGAAGACCCGCGCGCAGGCCGTTGGGCTAGCTTTGAGAAAACAGAGTGCGGACTTCATAAATAATCGTTTTTGCGATCATAATTAACGTTTACGGAGGTAGTACGTAATGACAAGGATTCAACCGCATGGCGGAGAGCTGATCAACCGCTTGGTGCCGCAAGAGGACAAGGAACGCGTTCTTCAGCAGGCTGCCGCTTTGAAACAAATTCGCGTAAATGCATGGACGATTTCCGATCTTGATTTGATCGCGGTTGGCGCATTTTCACCTTTAACCGGTTTTTTGGATGAACGGGACTACGTATCGGTCGTAGAAAACATGCGGCTTGCTAACGGAACGGTGTGGAGCATACCTATTACTCTTTCGGTGAATGCGGAAGTCGCGGCAACGCTTCAAACGGGCGAGCAGGTTGCTCTTGTCGGCGAAGAAGATAACGTAACTTACGCGATCCTGGATGTAACGAGCATATACACGGTAGACCGGCAGAATGAGGCCGTCAAAGTGTTTAAAACCGACGATATGGCACATCCGGGCGTAGATAAGCTGTTCTCGCGCCCGACTACAAACCTGGGAGGACCGATTCAGCTGTTGAACCGTCCGAAGCCCAAGAAGTTCGAAGAGTTTTACTTCGATCCGGCCGAAACCCGCCGCATTTTCGCGGAAAAGGGTTGGAAAACGGTAGTCGGTTTCCAAACGCGCAACCCGGTTCACCGCGCTCATGAGTACATTCAAAAATCGGCGATGGAAATCGTTGACGCCTTGTTCCTGAACCCGCTTGTAGGGGAAACGAAGTCCGATGATATTTCGGCGGACGTACGCATGAAAAGCTACCTCGTGCTACTCGAAAACTATTATCCGAAGGATCGTACCTTCCTGGGCGTGTATCCCGCCGCTATGCGTTATGCAGGCCCGCGTGAAGCGATTCTGCATGCCATGGTGCGCAAAAACTACGGCTGCACGCATTTCATCGTTGGCCGCGACCACGCCGGCGTAGGCGACTATTACGGCACTTACGAAGCGCAGGAAATTTTCAGCAACTTTACGGCTGAGGAAATCGGCATCACGCCGCTGTTCTTCGAGCACAGCTTCTTCTGCACGAAATGCGGCAACATGGCTTCCAGCAAAACATGCCCGCACGACAAGTCCGTTCACTTGCATCTTTCCGGTACGAAAGTCCGCGGCTTGCTGAGAGACGGTCAATGTCCGCCTCCCGAGTTCACGCGTCCGGAGGTTGCGCAGGTGTTGATTGAAGGGCTCAGAGACCCCGAATATCAAGTGTAAGCAAGGTATATTTGTCCACCCTGTCCCATATAGATGTTACAGAGTCTATGGGGAACAGAGGTGGATTTTTTATGCGCAAAAGGAAGAGCAGGCTGATTGTCTGGTTGACTTTAAACGGGGCCCTGAAGTTGGGGTTGTCGGCCGTTCTGCTCGGCTTGATGGTGTTCATTTATACGTATGAATTGCCGGCTACGAAAACATGGAGCGAATTTACGCTGCCCTTATCGGGAAAAACGATTGCGCTGGATGCAGGACATGGCGGCCCGGACGGCGGCGCCTCGAGCAAGGAAGGCGTTATCGAAAAAGACATAAATTTGGCCATCACGCTATACCTTCGCGACTATTTGCAGCAATCCGGCGCCGTTGTTGTCATGACCAGGGAGGAAGACAAGGATCTGGCCTCGCCCGGCACCAAAGGCTACAGCAAACGAAAAACCGAGGATCTCCACAATCGTGCCGATTTCATTATCGATAAAAAAGCGGATCTGTTCCTCAGCGTTCACCTGAACAGCATTCCCTCCCAAAAATGGAGAGGTGCACAAACGTTCTTCTACCCGAACAACAAGGACAATTCGAACTTGGCGGCATTGATTCAAAGCGAATTCGTGAAAAATTTGGAGAATACGGACAGAGTGGCCAAACAAGCGGATAAGACGGTGTATTTGTTAAAAACGTTGTCCATTCCCAGCGTACTGGTCGAAGTCGGCTTTCTTTCCAATCCGGAAGAAGCAAGACTTCTGAACAATGAGAAGTATCAGCAAAAAATAGCCGCCTCCATCTACCAAGGCATCCTGCGGTATTATGCCGGTGAAAAAGTGGGTTCTTGATCAATTTGTGATATAATAGACCCGCATAATACTTTGTCTCGGTAAAGGTGTGTGGATGGCTATGATCACAAAAGAACAACTGCTGCAGGCTCTGAAACCTTTTGTGGACCCGCGGTACAAACAGAGCGTTACGGATTTGAATCTGGTTCGGGATATCATGATTAAAGAAGATAGCATCTCGCTCAGCCTCATTACGACTGTAGAGGAAGAAGCGTATAAGGAACAAGCCAGAAAGACGATCGAAGGGTTTTTAAAAGAAATCGGCATATCGCAAGTACATATCCGCTTCCGTCCCATAACCGATTATGAGAAAAATCAAATCGAAGAGGCGCTGCAATCCCCGGGCCATCAGGAAGAAGCTGTATCGGCTAAAAAAGCCGTTTTAGGCGAAGATTCCAAGGTGCAGTTCATCGCAGTGGCAAGCGGCAAAGGCGGAGTCGGCAAATCGACCGTTACAGTCAACTTGGCCGTTGCTTTGGCTCGCAAGGGCAAAAAAGTCGGGATCGTCGATGCCGATATATACGGCTTCAGCATCCCGGATATGATGGGCATTGAAGACCGTCCGCAGGTCGTTGGCAGCACGATCATTCCTGTGGAAAAATACGGCGTAAAAGTGATCTCCATGGGCTTCTTCGTCCAGGATAACGCTCCGGTCATTTGGCGCGGTCCTATGCTGGGCAAAATGCTGCGCAATTTTTTCAACGAAGTGGATTGGGGCGACGTGGACTACATTTTGCTTGATCTGCCTCCCGGCACAGGCGACGTAGCGCTGGACGTCCATCAAATGATTCCGCAGAGCAAAGAAATCATCGTGACGACACCGCATGCGACAGCAGCTTTCGTAGCCGCGCGGGCGGGGGCGATGGCTGTGCAGACGAATCACGACATCATCGGAATCATAGAAAATATGTCGTATTACGAATGCAAATCGTGCGGAGCCAAAGACTATATCTTTGGCCGGGGCGGAGGCGCGAAGCTGGCCGAAGAGCTGCACAGCGAGCTGTTGGCCCAAATCCCGCTCGGCGCTCCCGACAACCATATTTCCGAAAAGGATTACTCTCCATCGGTTTATAAAGCGGAGACGACCGCGGGGCAAATATATCTGGATGTTGCGGAAACAGTTATCCATAAGTTGGAAAATTAAACAAAGGACTAGCGGCGATTTGACCGTTAGTCCTTTTCCTTTTATCAACCGCTGGAATCGGAAGAATCAGAATCGGAGTCAGAGCCGGAGTCGGAATCCTTTTTCTTCTTCTCGCTGTCATCCTTTTTCTTGCTTTCCCCTTCCGAATCTCCTTGCCCGCCGCCTTTGCCGCCGCCGCTTTGATCGCCTTTCTTGCCTTGTTGGGACAACTGCTGAGGCTGGCTCTGCTGCTCGATGGCCGCTTTGAGCAAATCGATCATTTGCGCCCGGAACAGAGGGCTTTTCACCGCGTCCTGCATAACTGTCATCATTTGTTGACGATAAGGCGCAGTTTTCATCGAATCCATCATCATTTTCTCGTAGTCCGGATTTTTCATTACATCAACCAGCGATTTTTGGTATTCAGGATCTTTGAGCAGTTCTTTGAACATTTGTTTGGTATCGGTTTTAATCGCTTTGGCAAAATCGCCTGCAAATTTCGGGTCTTTCATCATATCTTGAAGAAATTTATTGTTTTCCTGAGCTGTCAAAACATCCTTGACGGCCATTTGGAGATGGAGGGACTCATTGGAGGAAAGCAGCTTGATTTGAGATTGTCCGCCTGCGCTGCTGGAACTTGCCCCACCGCCTGAACTGCCTCCCGAACCGCCCTGTGTCGCGGCTGTGATCGCCTTTTTGCCGTCATCTGATTTCAAAATATCGAGCACCATGGATTTCGTATCTTTATAATTGCTTCCTTGAGAAGCGCCTTGTGAAGAGGAACTGTCCGACCCGCACGATGCAAGAAGAACAGTCATCAGGAAAATAGGTATAATTTGCAGCTTTTTTAGCCTATTCTTCAACATGAAACTCCTGCTCCTTTCCCTGGCTTGATATCGATAGTATGTGTCGTTCGGGAAAGAATATGACCGCCATTCATTGGCTTTTTGCCGAAAACGTTGGTACAATTAACTATTAGATTTCATGTTTGGGGGTTAATAAACTTGACTTTGCGCAAATGGTTTCATTTGTTTTGGACGACTTTGGTCATCGGAATGATTGTATCTACCATTATCGGTCTTATTATGCAATATTCGGATCGCGAATTTTCGGTCATGGGCTTGTCGGCTGTAGGCATCAATCTGTCCTATATGATATTGGGCGGAGCAACCATAAGCGTGCTGAGTCAGATGGGTTTTTTCGCTTATTTAATCGTGAGATTCATTGTTGCCGGAATTATTCGCTCCAAAACGGTCTGGGATTTTCTCCAATTGGCAATTGTCATTGTAGTATTATTTGATCTTGTATATTTGCGTTATTCAAGCTTCGCCAACTCAGGGACGATTATAACCTATTCAATAATGCCTGTCGTCTTGCTGATTATTGCCTTGGGCGTCGCGTATTGGAAAGTCAAGCTGACAAATCGCAGCGCTTTTATTCCCACTCTGTTCTTTATGCTTGCCGTTACCGTTTGTGAGGCAGTTCCTGCGCTAAAGCTCGATAATTCGGCTTCCAGCTGGTTTATGCTGTCTCCGCTGATTGCATGCAACGCTTGGCAAATTCTGATTCTGCATAAAATTTTGGACAACAAAAAGAGCTAGTCCGGGCTAGCTCTTTCTTGCGAGTTTTAATAAACGTGTTTCATCGCCTGATCTTCGACCGGTTTATTATCGACTTGAGTCTGCTTGATCAATTCACTGACGGTAACAAACTCGTATCCTTTGGCCCGGAGCTGGTCGATAATGGCCGGCAGCGCCTCATGCGTTTGCTTGCTGGAATCGCTGGCGTGAAGCAATACGATGTCACCGGGATGAGCTTTGGAAACGACGCGACCCACGATATTATCGACGCCTTTATTCAACCAGTCTTGGGAGTCGGTGTCCCATTGTATGACGGAATATCCCAAGTCATTCGCGATCCGCAGCACTCTTTTGTCGAAATCGCCATTCGGCATGCGAATCAAATTCGGCTCTTTTCCGACTAATTCAGTCAAAATCTCATGTGCTGTAGAAATTTGCTTGCGGATTTCTTCATCGCTCAAAGTGCTGTAATTGGCATGCTTATGTCCGTGGCTCGCAATTTCGAAGCCGTCCTTTTTAATTTTCGCTACAATTTCGGGATGGCTTTTGCTCCAGGGGGAGGAAAGGAAAAAAGTCGCATTCTTGACGCCCTTGTCTTCAAGTACTTTTAGAATCGGCTCCGTTCGTTTCTCGCCCCAGCTGATATCGAAAGTTAAAGCAATGATTTTTTTGTCAGTCTGCACGCTGTAGATCGCCGCCGGCTCGCTGCTCGAGAAGACGGAAATGTTGCTTTGCTCCGAATACACGATCGCCGCGGCGAATATAATAGCAACCGCAATGAATAGATATTGCTTTATTTTTTTGCCGTTCATCACCAGAAAATAGTTCACTGACAAGAGCCTCCTTGACGCCCTACAGCGGGTAAGGCTTGTTTATTAGTTTTACAATCAATGTATGCTCGTACACACTCCACTTATGCTTCCAAATGTCGGGAGGAAATCAAACGTGAAATTTCAACCGTTGTTCCATCATTTTAAGGAAATGAAACACTATTTTATTGCATCTGTTCTTGTTTTTGCATTTGGTCTCTACATGGGCTGGGCCTATTCGGGCTCATTTTCGAACTTTCTTGAAGGACAACTCAAGGGCATTAAATCGCTAAGCGAAGCATTGAACAGTAAAGACAATCCGCAATTGATGTTTTTCATCGTTATTTTTTTGAATAATGCGATCAAGGCTGTCGTCATTATGTTTTTAGGTCTTTTGTTTGGCGTTTTGCCGCTTTTTATGCTGGTAGCCAACGGAATGGTACTGGGCTTCGTTCTTTCTTTGAAAAGCCAAGAAAGCACCGTGGCGCTTATTCTGAAGGGCATTCTGCCTCACGGCATCATCGAAATTCCGGCCATTCTGCTGGCCTGCGCGTACGGATTGAAATTAGGGATGCTCGTTTGGAAAAACGGGTTCCAGATGTTCATTCCCGATCACGCCAGAACCGCCCGATCGGAGCTTGCCCAAGTATTGAAGTTAACGAAACCTTTAACTATCCTGCTTGTTGGCGCTTTATTTGTGGCGGCTGTCATCGAAAGTACTTTAACTTATTGGTTGCTTCATCGGTAAAAAATATTTGAAAATAATCCTCATAAAAAAAGGAAAATCTGAGCATAACAGTAAAGCGGAAAGGGAGACGTGCCACTTCATGTCACCTGCCGGGATACTGCCATAAATCCTTGTTTTTGAAGTCTGTATCTACAGTCGAGAGGGGTTTGAATGGATTTATGCTTGGATTTTTGTTTAATGAACGCGAATGCAGGGAACTGGATTACGTGCTTCGCAAAGAATTGGACGAGATGTTGTTCGATTTAAACGACAAAAGGATCGACCAAGAAATAAAAGGAGCCATTGAATCCAGATACAAAGTCATTTTCAGGATGTATGCACGATTGGCTTCCCCCAAGGAAATTTCCAAGTACGCACGAAACCGGAATTATCAAGTGGAAAAAAAATAGAGGGTATAGGCTTGACTTACCCTCTAAAAGTATGTTATTTTATATCTCGCCGCTTCGAAAGAAGAGCTCAGTGATGAAGTGAATGAAAAACTTTTTTAAAATAAAAGTAAAAAAACACTTGCAATTGAGTAGGCGAACATGTTATATTATAAAAGTCGCCGCTAAAACGGTGGCGAAGCAAGAAGGATGGAAATTGTTCTTTGAAAACTGAACAACGAGTGAAGAAGCGTTGAGCAATCAACCAAAACAAGAGATTGCAAAATCTCGTCAGCTTTGAAATTGAGCTATTCAGCTTTCAATAAGGTAACACCTTTTTGGAGAGTTTGATCCTGGCTCAGGACGAACGCTGGCGGCGTGCCTAATACATGCAAGTCGAGCGGTCCCTTCGGGGATAGCGGCGGAC
>NZ_JBZYAO010000044.1:0-66182 GCF_059820445.1 Paenibacillus sp. sgz302190 | reverse complement strand
GCTGCCGGAATACATGGTGCCGCAGCACTGGGTGCAGATGAGTGAGCTGCCGCTGACGCCCAACGGCAAGGTGGACCGGCGGGCGCTGCCGCAGCCGGAAATGACAGCGGTGGCGGCGGATCACAAGGAGCCGGCAAGCGAACTGGAAACGCTGCTGGCGGAGATTTGGCAGGACGTGCTGGGCCTGATGATCGTCGGCACGCGGGACAATTTCTTCGCGCTGGGCGGCGATTCGATCAAGGCGATCCAGATGGGCAGCCGCCTGCACAAGCAGGGATGGAAGCTGGAGATGAAGGACCTGTTCCAGCACCCAACGATCGAGCAGGTGATTCCTTACCTGCAGCGGGCCGAAACGAAACCGGCAGATCAGGGACCGGTACAGGGTGAAGTGCTGCTGACCCCGATTCAGCAGTGGTTTTTCGAACGGAACTTTACCGATCGCCATCACTGGAACCAGTCGATTATGCTGCATGCGCCGTCCGGCTTTGACCCCGGACTGCTCCGGGAAACGCTGAATCGCATACTCGAGCACCACGACGCGCTTCGCATCGTTTTTACGCAGCAGGACGAACGGATCGTGCAGTACAACCAGGGCTTATCCAAGGTCGAGGACGATTGCCATCTGGAGATTATTGATCTGCGCGGCGCAACCGGTTTGGAAGGGCGCATTTCCGCCCATGCCAACGAGGTGCAGGGCAGGTTCGAGCTGAACCGGGGACCGCTGCTGCAAGCGGCGATGTTCCAAACGGATCAAGGCGACCATCTGCTGCTGGCCATCCACCATTTGGTCGTCGACGGCGTATCCTGGCGCATTTTGCTGGAGGATATAGTTTCCGGTTACCGGCAGGCGGTGAGAGGAGAGCGCATTGCATTCCAGGAAAAAACGAACTCCTTCAAGGACTGGGCGGCGGGACTTGCGGACTATGCGAATTCCGAAGCCTTCCTGAAGCAGCGGTATTACTGGCGGGAGCTGGAAACGGCGCACATCATTCCGCTTCCGAAGGATAACCTGGCCGCTTCCCGCAAAGTGAAGGACGCGGGGGCCCTGTCGTTTGAGCTTTCGCCGGAAGAGACGCGCCTCTTGCTGACGAAGGTTCACGAGCCGTACGGTACGGAAATGAACGATATTTTATTATGCGCGCTCAGCCTGGCGATCCGGGATTGGACGGGGGAACCGACCATGGCGATCAACCTGGAGGGGCACGGCCGGGAAGAGATCATTCCGGGAATCAACATTTCCCGCACGGTAGGCTGGTTTACCGCACAGTATCCGCTCGTGCTGGATATCGACCGTTCCGCTCCGCTGCCGGACTTGATCAAAAGCATGAAGGAAACCTTGCGCTCCGTTCCGCATAAAGGGGTTGGCTA
This sequence comes from Paenibacillus sp. sgz302190, assembly GCF_059820445.1. NCBI lineage: Bacteria > Bacillati > Bacillota > Bacilli > Caryophanales > Paenibacillaceae > Paenibacillus > Paenibacillus sp. sgz302190. Next base: position 64,814 of record NZ_JBZYAO010000044.1, on the reverse strand, counting down.
CGGGATTTTGCGCTATTTGACGGACGAGGCGCATAAAGCGGGGCTGCGGTTTGAGCTGGCGCCGGAAATCAGCTTCAATTACTTGGGCCAATTCGATCAAGAGGTACAGACGGAGCTGTTTGGCCCTTCGCCTTATGACATGGGTCATCAGACCAGCCGGGAATCGGAAAGCCTCTACGCGTTGAACTTCAGCGGTCTGGTTCGGGGCGGCCGCCTGATCGTCACGTGCTCCTTCAACAAGCAGCAATATTTGCGCAGTACGATCGGAGACCGGATGGATGCCTTCAAGCGGCATCTGCTTGAGCTGATCGAGCATTGCACCGCCAAGGAGGACCGCGAGTTTACGCCAAGCGATTTCAGCGCGGGGGATTTGCAGATGGAGGAAGTCGGGGACATTTTCGACGTACTGGCGGAAAATTTAAACTAACTTGCAGTGGGGGCGAACGAATTGAGTCAATTTTCTAAGGACCAGGTGCAGGATATTTATTACTTGTCGCCGATGCAGGAAGGGATGTTGTTTCATACGCTGCTGCATCCAGGCCAGAGCTTTTATATCGAGCAGATCGCCATCACGGTCAAGGGGGATTTCCGCACGGAATTACTGCAGAAGAGCATGGATGCGATCGTGGACCGGCACGATATTTTTCGCACTGTGTTTGTCCACGAAAAAATGAAGCGTCCTGTCCAGGTCGTGCTCAAGGAGAGACAACTGCCGATTCGAGAAATCGATCTTACGGACCTTGCGGAGGATGAGCGGAAGCGCCGCATTGAGGCTTATAAGCGTCAGGACAAAATAACGGGCTTTGACTTATCCCGGGAAATCCCGATGCGGGCTGCCGTGTTCCAAACAGGACCGGACCGGTACGAGTGGGTTTGGAGCTACCATCATATTTTGCTGGACGGCTGGTGCTTCGGCATCGTCACCCGGGAGCTGTTCCAGGCATACCGCTCTTTGCGGCAGGGCAAGCCGTACCGGTTTCAGCCGGTCAAGCCTTATAAAGAGTACATCAAATGGCTGGAGCGGCAGGACAAGGAAAAGTCGCTGAGCCATTGGGAACGGTATTTGGCCGGTTTTGCCGGGCAGACGACGTTCTCCGAGCAGCGCAATAAGCCTTCCGCTCCGGGAGGATATACAGCGGCGGAAACGTATTTCAAGCTAAGCGAAGAGCGGACCAGTGCTTTTTCCGGACTGGCCCGGCAGCGGCAGGCGACGCTCAGCACCGCCCTTCAGGCGGCCTGGTCGGTCCTGCTTGGCAGGTATCAGCGCTCGGACGATATCATATTCGGCACGGTCACTTCGGGCCGCCCGGCGGAAATCGCCGGCGTGGAGAGCATGGTCGGCTTGTTTATCAATGTCGTCCCGAGCCGGATCCGGCTTGGTGAAGAGATGTCTTTCGGACAATTGGTTTCCGTGATTCAAGACCAATTGCTGGAATCGGAGGCGCACCGGTACGTGCCCCTCTACGATATTCAGAGCCAGGCGGGACAGCCGGAATTAATCGATCATATCATCGTGTTTGAAAATTATCCGCTGCAGGAGACCGATCCGCTGCAGGAGGAGCGGGACTTGGGCTTTACGACGGGCCACACGAGCGTGGACGAGAAATCCAATTACGACCTGAACCTGATGGCTTCGCCCGGCGACGAGCTGATTTTGAAAATCGCCTACAACGCACAGGTGTTTGAGCCTTCGTTTATCGGGCGTTTACAGGAGCAGCTGTTGGAAATTATCGATCAGGTCTGTCAAAATTTGGACATTCGGCTTGGAGAAGTGCGCCTTGTTCCCGGGGAGGAAGAACGCCGGCTGTTGACGGAGTTTAACCCCGAGGTTGCCGAGGGCTCCCGTCATCCCGCCGTACGGCTGCCGATCCCGGCGTGGTTCGAGCTTCAGGTCAAGCGGAAGCCCGACCAAATTGCGCTGGTCACGGAAGAAGCAACCTTCACCTATGCGGAGCTGAATGCGCGGGCCAACCAACTGGCCCGGAAGCTTCGGGCTGAGGGGGTAGGCCGCGGCACGATCGTGGGGATGCTGGCGCACCGTTCCGCTGAGATGATTATCGGCATCATGGCCGTGCTGAAAGCCGGCGGCGCTTATCTGCCGATCGACCCGGAATATCCGGAGCAGCGCATCCGCTACATGTTGGAGGACAGCGGCGCTTCGCTACTGCTTACGCAGCGGGTTTTGGAAGATCGGCTTGCCGGGCTTCATGAAGGCCCTCGCTTGATTCTTGATGATCCGGCGCTTTATTGCGGTGATATGGGAAATCCGGCACCCGCGGCTGGCCCGGACGATTTGGCTTACGTGATTTATACGTCAGGAACGACCGGGAATCCGAAAGGCACGCTGACGACGCACGCCAACATCACCCGGGTCGTCAAGCATACGAACTATATCGACATTAGCCCGGACGATACGCTGTTGTCCTTATCGAACTATGCGTTTGACGGCTTCACCTTCGACCTGTTTGGGGCGCTGCTGAACGGGGCCAAGCTGGTCGTCGCCGGCAGCGAAACGATTATGCACATCGGCAAGCTGATGCAATTGATCGAGCGGCAGCGGATTACGGTCATGTTCGTCACGACCGCGCTGTTTCATTTGCTGGTTGACGCCGGTACCGCGTGGATGAGCGGCATCCGCAAGGTTTTGTTCGGCGGGGAGCGCTCCTCGGTAAATCATGTGCGAAAGGCGCTGGAAGGCATGGGTCCGGGCAAAATCATCCATGTGTACGGCCCGACCGAAACGACCGTTTTTGCCACGTTCCATCCCGTGGATCAGGAGATTTCCGGATCGGCCGTTTCGATTCCGATCGGCAAGCCGCTGACTTTGACCGGCGCTTATATTCTCGGCCCGGGGAATCAACTGCAGCCCGTCGGAGCGGTGGGCGAGCTGTGTCTTGGCGGCGAAGGCGTGGCCCTCGGGTATTTGAACCGCCCGGATTTAACGGCGGCGAAATTCGTGCCGCATCCGTTTATGCCGGGGCAAACCATGTACCGCAGCGGCGATTTGGCGAGATGGCTGGAGGACGGCAGCATCGAATTTATGGGCCGCATCGACGATCAGGTGAAGGTGCGCGGCCACCGGATCGAGCTGGGCGAAATCGAGACCAGGCTGCTTGGCCATGAGCGTGTCAAAGAGGCGATCGTCCTCGCAGACCGCAGTGAAATGGGGGATATGACTTTATACGCCTATGTGGTCGGCGAGCGGGGGGCCGACCTGACGGCGGAGGATCTGGGCCGCTATTTGGCCGATGTGCTGCCCGCCTATATGGTTCCCTCCGCGTTCGTTCAACTGGAGAAGCTGCCGCTGACGGCCAACAGCAAAGTCAACCGGCGGCTGCTCCCCAAACCGCAGGAAAGCCGGAGTGCGGCCGCGGCCAAAACACCGCCGCGGAACGGCACCGAATCGAGGCTGGTCCGGTTGTGGACCGAGGTGCTTGGGGTGTCGCAGGTAGGCGTACACGACAACTTCTTCGCTTTGGGCGGACATTCCCTGAAGGCGATGGCGCTTTGCGCTCAAATCCTCAAGGAGTTCGGCCGGGACGTGCCGGTCGGAACGTTATTTGAAGCGCCGACGATCAGCGCCTTGGCGGCTTGCCTGCAGGATGAAGCGGCCGGTCAAAGCCCGATAACGCGGCACCCCAGGGAAATGACGACGTTCAACCCCGAGGCGCAAAGCAACCTGTTCGTTTTCCCGCCGGTGCTTGGTTACGGGATTCTGTTTCATGATCTGGCGAAGCAGCTGCCGGAGTACCGGCTGTACGCTTTCGATTTTATCGAGACGGAGGACCGGGTCCGGCAATACGCCGACATGATGATCGAGCTTCAGCCGGAAGGAACGCTCACCCTGCTCGGCTATTCGGCCGGAGGCGGTCTGGCGTTTGAGGTGGCCAAAGCCCTGGAAGCGCGGGGGCGCTCCGTGGAACGCGTCATTATGGTCGATGCTTACCGGAAAACGGGCGTCAGCAATCTGGAGGGACGCACGGTGGAGCACGACGTGAAGGTGCTGATGGAAGCGAACAAGGATAATCCTTACCTGCAAATCGAGACGATCCGGCGAGGTCTTTCGCGCAAAATGAAAGCCAGCTACACGTATTATGTCGAGATGGTGCTCTCCGGCCGGATCGCGGCGGAGATTCATTTGATAAAGGCGCAAAACGACGGCTCCGAAGCCGTTCTGCCCGCCTGGCTGTCGGCGTGGGAGGAAGCGACAACTTCGTCCTTCCTGAAGCATCAAGGCTATGGCAGGCATGATGAGATGCTGCAAGGGCATCCGGTTTCCTTGAATGCATCGATCATCGGACGGATTTTACAGCAGCAATATTGCATGTTGGAGGCTAAATAAGTATGAACGAACTCATCCGGCAATTGGGCCATGCGTCCCACGAACCGCAATTGATCTGCTTCCCTTTCGCGGGGGGATATTCCGCGTCGTTTCGCCTGCTGCAGCCTTATCTGCAGGGTTACGGCGAAATGCTGGCCATAGAGCCTCCGGGACACGGGAACAACCGCATGCCGCTGGTTGACGATTTCGAGCAGCTGGCGGAGCTTTACCGGCAGGCCTTGCTGCCCCGGCTCGACAAGCCGTTTGTCCTGTTTGGGCACAGCATGGGCGGACTGATGGTGTACCGGCTTGCGCAAAAGCTGGAGCGGCAGGGGATTGTTCCGCAAGCGGTCATTATTTCAGGAGCCCAGCCTCCGAATATCATCCGCACAACGGTCAGCCATCTGGATGACGAAGCGCTGCTTGAATACATCATCGGCATTGGCGGAATTCCGCCGGAGATGGCGGCGGCGAGGGAGGTCCTGGACTTTTTCCTGCCGGCCTTCAGAGCGGATTTTAAAGCGCTGGAAAGCTTTAAGCATAACGACCATTCGGTCCTGGAGACACCTGTGTTTATTTTCAACGGAGAGCAAGATGAGAAATGCATGAAATATGCGGTTGTCTGGAAAAAATGGGCCCGGCGCGTCCGCTACCATGATTTCCGGGGCGGCCATATGTATTTGCTGGCGGAGACGGAAAAGGAGAAGGTCGCGGGAGCGATCCGGTCCATCTTAACGGCCGAAATGTCAAGAAAGAGGCTGTATTCCTAATTTCGAAAGGATGAATCATGTTGATAAAAATTGTGAAACGTCAAATTGCGGTGTACACGCTTGTCCTTTTAATTATGTTCTCGGCCTTCAGCGTCACAAGCCATGCCGCGGCCATCCGGGATGGCGGTGCGAAGACTCCGCCTCCGGTTGCGGAATTCGGCATTTTGGGCTTTTTTAACCCGGATCATAAGTATTTGCTGGACGGCTTCAACCAGTTGTCGCAAAAATCCTCCGGCAAAGTGAGCATTTCCGGAACGACTCTGGCTTATGAAAAGGTGGATTCGATCGGGATAACGCTGTATTTGCAAAAATGGAGCGGTACGGTGTGGCAAAACGTGGATTCCGGAGCAGCTTACAGCACATCCGGCAAGGACGTATACACCAACGGCACGTCATATACCGTGCCTACCGGGTATTATTACCGGGTGAAAACGGTCCATTGGGTGACGAGTGGCGGGACGTACGAGCAGGGAGAACGGTTTTCGGATTATCTCCTGGTCGATTGACCATCGTGGAACCCGCATGAAACAGGAAAAGCATCCGGACGCACGCGCCCTAAAGTACGGACCGGACCGAACCGGATGTTTTCCAGTTTGCTTTCAAGAGGAAGGGGATATGCCTTCGGCCACCTTAATCATCTCTTCCTTTGAAATGCTGCCGATCATGTAAACGTAATAATTGGCTTTCAACACTTCGAGTTTGTTGACGCCGTCTTTGGCGGCGGTAAAATAAGCCGTCCCGCCGTCAAGCCGAACGGTTTCCATCGGTTCATCCTGTCCGGCCCCCGAGCCGATCGTCGTATTGTCTTCCAGCCGGCTGAGGAAAATGCGCAGCACTTGCTGCTGCTGATTGGTAAAGGTAAAAAAGATTTGCTTCGACTTCTGCTCGTCCGAATTTACATTTGCGCTGGTTTCCGTTAACTGGTACCGGTCGGGAATATAGTCGAAACGGGGAGGAGCAAAAGCAAGCTTATCGCCGGAATTATTCGGGTCAATGATTATCGTTTCGGTCTCATTATTGTGCTTGGTTGGCGAAACTTCCGCAGGGCTGGGAGGAGCGGTTTTGGCTTTCGTACCGGGGGTGTCCTTATTTCCGAAAAAGAAGGAGATCATGTGATCCGGAAGCTCCTCCACCGTTTGATAAAGCGGGGTAAAAGCCGTTGAAACCTTCGGGTTTCCAAACAGGATGGCACCGAGCAATACGGAAGCGGCGATTACGCCGATCCTGACAGACGCTTTGCGGATCGCTCTTCGCCGCTGCATCCGCTTGATTTTGGGCCGAACTTGATGCCAGGCGTCTTTATGGCTTGGGATATGGGGGGAAGGCATTTTTCCCGCAGCTTTGGAAAATGCCTCATCAAACAGCTTTTCAAGTTCTTCCTTTTTCATCCAAACTTCCCCATTTCAGCTTCATTTTTTTCTTTAATGCCGCACGGGCGCGATGAAGTCTCTGCTTAATCGTATTTTCCGAGCAATTGAGCATGGAGGCAATTTCCTTGTTAGTGAGTTGATTCTTCCATTTCAGCTCGATCAGCAGCTGGTACTCGAACTTTAAGTTTTTCAAATTTTTTGCAATGGATTCTTCCAGCAGAATGGCTTCGATTTGAGCTTCGACAGGTTCGAGATCGGCGATTGGCTCATCTTTAAAAAAGACGCTTTCTACGTCGACTTCGTTACGGATTTTTTTTGCTTTGCGCAAATAATTAATCGTTGCATTACGGACCAGCACCTTCATCCAGGCGATGAATTGCTTCTCGTCACCGAGATTCGGCCCTTTATATAAAATTTTCAAAAAGGTCTCCTGAATAATATCTTCGGCGGCGCCATGGTCTTTTACCATATACATAATCGAACTATAGTTCAAATAATAGTAAAGCTTAAAAACCTCTTCCTGTAAACCGGCATTCAAAGCGTGAAAATTAGGGGATAAAAGCAGCAATAATTTGCTATTTTCTGACTCCATTCAGTCGGCCCTCCAGTTGTAAACTAGCAATATATTGGTATATAAGTTTATTATTGCATAAAAAGGTAAATAGTTAAATGATTTAATGCTATCTAAAAAATATTTGTCCGCCTCCCGATTTCATAAGCCTTTTTTAATGTTTATGCGTTATGCTGAGTGTAACGAAACGTATTGAAAAAGGACGTGGGATCATGGATGACAAAAGAGGCTGGCTGAAGCAGTCATTCGGCAAACGGCTCAATCGGATTCACAGCTGGAACGCGTGGGTTTTGCTGCTGCTGACGATTACGGGCGTCGTGCTCAGCATCGGCGCGATTCGCGGGGATCTCGGCGGCTTCCGGGTGACGCTCAAGCAGCTGCATATTGTGCTTGGCGTCGCTTCGATTCTGCTCATCGCGCTGTATGCGCCGATGATCCGCAAGCACTGGCGGCAAATCCGCGGGCGCAGGGGCCAGCGCGGCAATTTGCTGCTCGTGCTCGCGCTCCTGCTCGGCTGGAGCGCGTCGGGCGTCGTCCTGTGGCAGTTCCGCCACCTGCCGCCGGCCTGGAACAACACGGCACTCCTCATCCATGATCTGCTGACCTGGTTCGGAGTGCCGTATGCCCTCTACCACGCCATCTCGCGCAGCAGATGGCTGAAGCGCNCGCCACCTGCCGCCGGCCTGGAACAACACGGCACTCCTCATCCATGATCTGCTGACCTGGTTCGGAGTGCCGTATGCCCTCTACCACGCCATCTCGCGCAGCAGATGGCTGAAGCGCCGCCAGCGCGCGGAGCAAGCCGCCGCTGCCGCGGCACGGCCCGCCGAGGCCCAGCCATCGGCGGCCGAGCCCGAACCTGCCGCCGCCGAGGCTCAGCCGTCGGCGGCGCACAAGGCAGCGCAGGCGGTCATCGCCGCGCTGAAAGATTCGCCGATCACACGCGCATCGTTCCTGCGGCTTGCCGCAGGGCTGCTGCTCGTGATCGGGGTCGGCCCCGCCTTTTACCGCTGGCTGAAAGGCGCGCTCGACACCGGCGGCAGCGACATCGCCGAGGTGGCCTCGGCCGACGGCAACCGCATGCTTCCGCCGCCGGAGCCCTTGCCCGACTCCGCCGCTGTCATCGGCGGCGGGGCGCAGGGAAATTTCCGCGTGTACACGGTTACGGAAATTCCCGCCTTTTCCTCGGATACGTGGCAGTTCGCCGTATCAGGACTTGTCGAGCGCCCGGCGGTGTGGAACTGGGAGCAGTTCCTGAAGCTCGCGCGCACCGTGCAGGTGAGCAATTTTCACTGCGTGACCGGCTGGTCGGTTTACAATTGCACTTGGGAAGGCATTCCGCTGAAGCAGCTGCTGGCAGCGGCCGGAGTTAAGCCGGACGCCAAATTCGTCAAATTTTATTCCGGCGATAAAGTGTATACGGATGCTTTGTCGCTGGAGCAGGCGGAGATGGACGACGTGATGGTCGCCGTCATGATGGACGGCAAGCCGATCCCGCAAAAGCTGGGCGGTCCGGTGCGCCTGATCGTGCCGAAAATGTACGCCTACAAATCGGTCAAATGGCTGCAGGCTATCGAATTGATCGACAAGGAGCACATCGGATATTGGGAAGTGAGAGGCTACGATAACGATGCGTGGGTGAACCGAGGGTAATATCAAGGGTAAAATCAGGGGAATACCTGACTGACTTTCCCGGCGTTTTTTGATATAGTTATGAAAACGGGCGCTGATCGGAAATGAGGGTATGGTTTATGGAAATTTTGTCTGTTAATGTCGGGATGCCGCAGACGTTTGAGTTTGGCGGAAAAGAGCTGGTTACGGGGATTTATAAATCTCCGGTCAGCTCTCCTTTGCATGTGTCCAAAACCCAGCTTGACGGAGACGGCCAGGCCGACCTGGTCTATCACGGCGGCGAGGATAAAGCGCTATGCGTTTACTGCGTGGAGCATTACGCTTACTGGGAGAGCACGTTGGAAAAGGAAATGACGTACGGAGCGTTCGGTGAAAATTTGACGGTGCGCGGGCTTCTGGAAGAGGAAGTGGGCATCGGCGACACGTATGAGATCGGAGATGCGGTCGTGCAGGTGTCTCAGCCGAGACAGCCTTGTTTTAAGCTGGCGAAGCGGTACGATGTCGTCGATTTGCCCGTCCGGGTGCAGGATAGCGGTTTTACCGGGTATTATTTTCGGGTTTTGCAGGAAGGCGCGATTCCTGTCTCTCCCAAGGTGAAGCTGCTCGCCAAAGATCCCGCAGGAGTAACGGTCGCTTATGCCAACCGGATTAAATATCATGACAAGGACAATGTCGAGGGCATCCGCCGTATTTTGGCCGTAGAGGCTTTGTCCGGCAGCTGGCGGCAGTCGTTTCAGAAGCGGCTTGCCGAGCTGGAGCCATGATCGCCGGCGTCATTTTGGCCGGAGGGCTGAACCGCCGCATGGGCGGCCGGATGAAGGCGCTCCTGCCTTACGGAGGCAGGCCGATGCTGCTCGTACAGCTCGCCGAAATGGCGAAGCTTTGCCGCCGGACGCTCGTCGTTACGAACAGCCCGGAAGCGGTGGAGCCGGTCCTTGCCGGATTTGCGGATACGGCAGTCGGCTGCATCCCCGACCTGTATGTGCAGGCGGGGCCGCTCGGGGGCATACACGCCGCGTGCGTGGCGGCGGAGGCGGAGCATGAGCTGCTGTGGATCGTCGGCTGCGACATGCCGTTCATCTCAGCGGAAGCGGCGCGGGCGATGAGCGAACTGGCTGCACAAGCGGGCTGCGATGCGGTCGTGCCCGTGATCGGCGGGCGCAGGCATCCGCTGCACGGCGTCTACGCCAGGCGGATCGGCGCGGCAGCGGATACTATGCTGCGGCAGAAGCAGCACCGGCTGATGGATTTGCTCGACCGGATCGACTGGTTGGCGGCGGACGATGACTTTTTTCTGGAGCGGGGCATACCGCCGCGGTTTGCGGCGAATCTCAACACGCCGGAGGAGTACGAGTCTGTATTTAATGGAATGAAATCTCACATTGAAGAGTGAGGACAGCTAGTTTCTTTATTTTGACAAGTTTAATTATGAGGATATCTCATTGAATCACTGTGCTTTTGTGAGGAAATATGCCATAATTGACATAGAGAGAAGGTGAACTCTTATGCCAAAACAGCTCATAGACCGATTCGGGCGTGTGCATGATTATTTGCGCATATCCGTTACGGATCGCTGCAATTTACGCTGCGTTTACTGTATGCCTGAAGAGGGAATGGAATTTGAGCCCGAAAGCAGACTGATGACTTTTGAAGAAATTGCGGAAGTAGTGCGCGTGCTCGCAGGTCTCGGCGTCCGCAAGCTGAGATTGACCGGCGGAGAGCCTCTTGTGCGCAAAAATTTGGATCAATTGATCAGGATGCTGTCGGCAATCCCCGGAATTGAAGATATCGCTTTAACGACGAACGGCATTTATTTTGCCTCGCGCGCCGAAAAGCTTCGTGCGGCCGGGCTGACCCGGATCAATATTAGTCTGGATTCGCTGAAAGCGGACCGCTTTTCTTTCATTACCCGCGGCGGCGACATCCGGCGCGTGCTGGAAAGCATCGAAGCGGCCTACCGCTTGGGGATTGTGCCCATCAAGCTGAATGTAGTGCTCATGAAAGGCATCAACGATGATGAAATCGAGGATTTTTTGCAGATGACCATCGACCGCGCCATTCAGGTGAGGTTTATTGAATATATGCCGATCGGGCATCAGGACGATGAATGGAAAAGCCGCTACATTCCGCTAAGCACTGTGCTCGACCGCTGCGCGGCCAAAGGCTGGAGCGCCATGCCGGCTGAAGCGGTGTACGGAAACGGTCCTTCACGGGATTACCGGATCGAGGGGGCGCAGGGCTCTTTCGGGCTCATTCATCCGATCAGCGACCATTTTTGCGAAACATGCAACCGTCTGAGAATGACTGCGGACGGCAACATCAAGCCCTGCTTATATTGGTCGGATGAATTCAACGTCAGAAAATATGTCGGGGATGACGCGGCCGTTGAACAACTGTTTTTCCGCGCTCTGGACATCAAACCGCAAAATCATGAGATGGCTCTGGCGCTGATGAATCAGGAGCAATCCCACATGCCTACTATGCGGCGGATGTCCCAGATCGGCGGCTGAGGACTGGAGGAAGCTATTCGTGAGCAGCAATATGAACTTGAAATTCGGGCGCACGGCGATTTCCGTCGAGCAAGCCCGGGAGCGGCTTCACAGCCACTTGGTCCGCACCGCTATCGAGACGGTCCCGCTGGCTTCCGCATACGGCAGAAGGCTGGCCGGCCCGGTGCATGCGGATCACCCGGTTCCGCACTTTCGCAGATCGGGCGTTGACGGCTACGCCGTGCGGGCGGAAGATATTCGCGGGGCGTCTCCCGAACAGCCTGTCAGGCTCGCCGTCACCGAGCATATTCCAAGCGGTACGATGCCGCGGGAGACGCTTATGTCCGGGGCGGCGGCCCGCATCATGACCGGAGCGCCGGTGCCGGACGGGGCCGACGCTATCGTCATGCTGGAGATGACCGACAGCCTCGCTCATCCCGATCACGGACAAGCTTCGTCCGTGCTTATAAAAAAAGCGCTTCCCGAAGGAAGCAACATAACGCAGGTGGCCGGAGAAATCCGCTCCGGCGAGCTGCTGCTTCGGCAGGGGGCGCGGATCGGCCCGGGGGAAGCCGCTATTCTCGCTTCCTTCGGCTGCAGCCAAGTGAGCGTGTACAAGAAGCCCGTAGCGGCTATCTTTTCCACAGGCTCCGAGCTGCTGAACGTCGAAGAAGCTTTGCAGCCGGGGCGCATCCGCAACAGCAACAGCTACATGCTTGCCGCTCAGGTGGAAGCCGCCGGCGGCGTACCTGTGATCATGCCCGCTTTGGCGGATGAACCGGCGCTCGTCCAGGCGGCGTTGGCCGAAGCTTTTGCCGCTGCGGATCTCGTCATTACGTCGGGGGGCGTATCGGTCGGCGACTACGACGTGCTGGTTGACGTATTCGGGCGCTGGGACGGCAAGCTTTTATTCAACAAAGTGGCGATGCGGCCCGGGACGCCGACCAGCGCTGCGGTATGGCAGGACAAGCTGCTGTTCGCTTTGTCCGGCAATCCGGGAGCGGCCTTCGTCGGATTCGAATTGTTCGTCAGGCCGAGCCTGCTGGCGATGCAGGGCTGCGAATCCCCATATCCGGAAGCGGTCGGCGCTTTTCTCGATGTCGATTATGAGAAAGGCTCGGCCTATCCCCGCTATATAAGAGGTACGACCCGCGTGGAGGACGGCAGCCTACGGGTGAAGCCGGCGGGCATCGATAAATCGAGCATTATGGTATCGATCAAAGAGGCGGATTGCCTCATCTGGCTCCCGGCGGGAGGGAGCGGCAGACGGCAAGGCGATGCGGTACTCATTTATCCGTTATCATGAAAAAAAGCAGCATCGGAGCGGGAGGCTCCAATGCTGCTTTTTTGCATTTTTTTGACCGCATAAAAATGTTTAATTCTTTACAGCGCTAAAGCGCGTAGAACAGCATTCTTATCGGCGAATAAACCTACCTCTTAACGCGGCCCTCACATCCTCGAAAGACCTCGATAGAGGTTTATCTCAGTAGATAAGAAAGTATATGTTTTATACTTTTGCTTCGCATCTACCTTGATAAACGCGCTCGTCCCAAAAGGACGACGGAGTCGTTTATCCTTGACATATAAGAATTTATATATTCTCGGGTTTTGGCAAGCGTAGATTCAATGAACACCGCGGCCCGGCGTCATGAAAGAGGTACCGCGCACTTTTTTAACGCCATCAGGACGCTTTTGCAACACATGTTCTTTTGCCGTCCAAAGACTGTGGTGCTGGCGTTGTGCAATGGCTCTTTCCTAATGAGCGCCTCTCCCGGTGCAGGTTGCAGTACTGCACGGCGGGTGGTCATATGGCGGCTTGGCAGGTTGGTCTGGGGTGAAAAACCTAAGAAAGTCGAGACACTTTGTTAAGGTTAGGGGAATCAGTGGGGGCAGTGGGGCTCCAACGCGCGCCTCTCCCGGTGTAGGTCGTGGAACCGCATAATTGGACAGGAAGCGGCTTGGTAGGGAGAAAACCTGCAAAAGTGCAGGTATTTCCTGCGGAATTGGCTTATTATGGCGGAAAACCTGCAAAAGTGCAGGAATTTTTGCCGAAAGTGAGCCTGTGTCCATGTGTTCGGTGAAAAGCCTGCACTTTTGCAGGAATTGTTCGTGGCCAATGATCATGGACATAAATTCATGTATTTTTGCAGGTTTTCTTCGTGCAGGCAGGCTGTGGCAGGAATTTTCGATAATGGCAAAAAGCCTGCACAAATGCAGGAATGTTTCGTCTTCAGCGTATGAACGAAAGAAAACCTGCACTTTGCAGGCTTTCTTTCTCCGCGCAGCCAGACAGCAAGGCGTTCAGGCCATCCGGCTCTGCGCGAGTTCCACTGTCTGACTTTCGCAGATTTTACGTGCTCAACTGACAGTGGGCAAGTTTTTGGAAAGTCTCTTTTTTGCAGGTTATCTGCGAATGGCTGGTGATATTGGTCATTCATAGGTTTTTCATGCTATGCCGGCATCCTCGAAAGACTTCGATAGAGGTTTTTCTCATTAAACGGCCAATTCCCAAAAATCGATATCGCGAATGAACGTCGATCCGTTTTCCGAAAAAAAGCGGATATCCCTGCTCGTCGGCTCCGGGAATATATATCCGGACATCACATGGTCGCCTTCGTTAACGAACAGCTCCAGTGTCGACCGGTCCAAAAATAAATGCAAAGTCAAAATCCCGTTATCGGACTCCGCTATTTGACACGTTCTGATTCCCGCGACTCCGCCGCCGGAATGCGTTCTGTCGAAAACGACTTGCTTTGCGGCCGCATCGTATCGAATGACCGTTCTCTGCTCGCCGTCTTCCGACGCCCGAACCTGCAAGCCGAACCCGCTCGCATCCGTTTGCTGCAGATCGACCCGGATTCTCAGCTCGACGCATTCGCCGGAAATACCCCGGATGGTATGCAGCCGGCCGGGCGCAACACAGTAGTTGTGCTCGCCAATCGGATTGCGGCGGAGCAGCTTCATTTCGTCGACCGGTTGAATTTGCAGCCCGCGTTCTTCGGAATAGCGAAGCTCTCTCGGAATCGTCATGCAGCCTGCCCAAGTTTTGCCGGTACCTTCCTCCATAGGCATCCAGCCGAACAAAATCCGCCTACCGCGATCATCCGTCATCGTCTGCGGGGCGTAGAAGTTAAACCCCTCATCCAAAAGCCGGAATCGGCCATGCTCGTATGTTCCGCGCTCGTAATCGAGCTCGCCGACATAGTATCCCGATACGTTCGGCGCTCCCCAGCCTTCCACGCCTTGCGGGGAAAAGGCTAAAATATGTTTGCCCCCCAATTCGAACAGGTCCGGGCATTCGTGCATGTACCCCATCGTGCCGTCGCTTTCGGTCAGGACGCCGACAAAATCCCAGCGCGTCAAATCGCTCGACCGGTACAGGATCACTTTACCGCGTTCGTCTTTTTTCGTTCCGAGCACCATGTACCCAATTCCGTTATGTTTCCAAACTTTCGGGTCGCGGAAATGATTGGTTTGGCCGATATCGGCCGGAGGAGCGGAAATCAGCGGGTTCACGCCGGCTTTCGCAAATTCGATTCCGTCCGCCGACACCGCCATGCACTGCTGCTGGAACAAATCGTCGGGCAAACCTTGAGGCGAAGTAAATATATTTGCGGTATAAAATACGTATAACCGGTTCTCATGCTCTATTGCACTGCCGGAGAAACATCCGTCAATGTCATACTCTTCATTCGGGGCCAAAGCAATGGGAAGATGCTCCCAATGAATCAGATCTTTACTTTTCATGTGCGCCCAGTGAATGTTTCCCCAAGTCGGAGCATACGGATTATGCTGATAAAACAAATGATATTCGCCATTATAAAAAATCAAGCCGTTCGGGTCGTTCATCCAATAGACCGGCGGACTCGCGTGATAAAGCAGCCGGTGCGGGTCCGGAATGTCTTTGGCGAGCGCCGCTTCAATCGAAGCCTGGGCTTTTTCTATCGCTTCCTTATGCGTGAATTGCGTTAATCGTCCCACTTGACATACCTGCGCTTTCCGAAATTATTTGATCGCACCCTGCGTAACCCCTTGAATAATGTAGCGCTGGGCAAACATATAGACGATGAACAGCGGAAGCACAATCATCAAGACTGCCGGCAAAAACTGCTCGTAGTTGGTCGAGTAGGTGTCGCTGAACACTTTTACCGCGAGCAGTAAAGTCAGCTTGTCTTGCCCCGCATTTTGCAAAATCAAAACGGGAAGCAAATAGTCGTTCCAGATCCACAATATGTTCAAAATGCCAATCGTGACGGTAGTCGGCGTTAAGATCGGCAGCACGATTTTGAAAAACGTTTGCCGCCGGTTGCACCCGTCGATCAGCGTCGCTTCTTCCAGCTCAAGGGGAATCCCTTTCACAAAACCGTGGTAAATGAACACCGAGAGCGAACTGCCGAATCCGAGATACATGAAAATCAGCGTCAGCTGCGGCTGCGCTTGAATCCACCCGAGCTTTTGGCCGTATACGGAAACGAGCGGGATCATAATCGACTGGAACGGGATGATCATCGAGGAGACCATCATGAAAAAAAACGTGTTGTTCAGCTTCGTATTGTTCCGCACGAAATAATGAGCGGTCATGGAGGTCAGCAGCGAGATCAATACAACGCTCAGGAGCGTGATCACGACCGTATTCCACAGGCTGCCCCAATAATTCATTTTATCCATGGCAATGGCGAAGTTCGTAAAATGAAGCGAAGTCGGCAAAGAAACGATCGATTCGACGATTTGCGCGTTCGTTTTAAACGAATTCAGCAAAACCAGCAAAAAAGGGAAGCCAAAAACGATCAGCGCCACCGATAAAATGATATAAATAAGTGTTTGTTGAACGAGATGACTTGCTCTCATTAGGCTTCAACCTCCAATTTTTTGCTGAAATAAACTTGAAGGGTGGTTACGCCTGCGACCAGGAAGAACAAAATGAAAGCTTCCGCCTGACCCAATCCGTAATCGTGAGCCTGAAACGCTTTGTTATAAATGTGCATGGAAGCCATGATCGTGCTTCCGAACGGGCCGCCTTTCGTCAGCGCCAAATTCAAGTCGTAGATCATGAATCCGTTTCTCAGCGTCAGGAATATCGTCACGATAAACGCCGGCACCATCAGCGGCAGCACCATGCGGGTAAGCCGGGTCCAACTGCTTGCGCCGTCAATCGTCGCCGCTTCCAGTATATCTTTCGGCACGCTCATCAGACCGGCAATGAGAATAACCATCATGTAGCCGACATTTTGCCAAACCGTAACAAGGACAAGCGCCCAAAAAGCTTTATGTTCATCGCCCAACCAGGAGGTCGCGAATATTTCCAAAGCAAATTTTTGACCGATGGCAACAAAAAAGCTGTTGAATAAAAACTGCCAAATAAATCCAAGCACAAGCGCGCCGATCAAATTCGGCACAAAAAAGATGGTGCGGAAAAAATTTTGCCCCTTGTTTCCCGAAGTTACGAAATAAGCCAATAAGAAAGCTATTGCATTAACTAGAGCGACAGTGATAACGACGTATTTGAGGGTCAGCCAAATGGCGCCCCAAAATTTGGAATCATGAAAGACGGCGATATAGTTGTTCACGCCCACAAAAGGCATCTCGGTCGCGATTCCGTCCCATTGAAAAAAGGTCAAATAAATGCCGTATATAAATGGAACGACGACGACCGCCAAAAACGCGAAAAGCGTCGGGCCGGTAAAAAAAAGTTGATGGCCCGCTCTCTTGAATGCATTTTTTTCAGAGATCACGCGGTACTCCTCCGCTTCGATATGAATTGAGAGTCGATGGACAAGACCATGGGTCCCATCCATCGACATGAAATGTTACTTCACATTTTTCCAGTAATCTTCGATTTCAGCCGCTAGAGCAGCCCGGTCATCCTTGCCCACGAGATATTTTTGCATCGAAGCGCCAAGCACTTTCCAGTGGTCGCCAGGTACGTAGTTGCCTGCAAAAGGAATGGACTTGCCGGCATTGTTGTAAGCTTTGATCGATTTGGCAAGAGAATCTTTAGGCTCGAGCGTAATGTTTTTGAATGCCGGAATGATGCTCGCCTTGTTGACGAGGAAATCCTGGCCTGCCTTATCGTACACGATCCAGTTGAGGAACTTTTTGGCTGCGGCTTGCTGCTCCTCGGTATTTTTCGTTTTATCGATAAAAATTTGTTTGGTCGCGCCGATTGCGATGGCGGAATTTGCTTTGTCGCTTGCGTTGTTGCTCACCGGCACCGGAATGAAGCCGTATTCGCCGCTCGCGCTCGTTTTTTGCAATTCGCTGATCATCCAGTTGCCGTTAAACGTAATGCCGGCCTCGCCTTTGGCTACGGAAGCCGCGGTTTGCTCGTAAGTAACGGAAAGGGGATCGTTTTTCCCTTTGTTGTATTTTTTCATGACGTCGAAGGTGTCGATTAGCCCTTTGTACGCTGCGTTGTCGGCTATTTTGACACTGCCCGACTTTAAGCCGCTGAGGAACTTGTCCACGTTGCCGTCCGGCTGCGCCGCGTAAGCGAGAGCCAAGAAGTGGTTGCCGAGCGACCAATCCATGCTGCCGATCGTCAATGGAGCAGGGCCGGACGCTTGAATTTTTTTGAAAAGCTCTTCAAGAGCGGCAGTCGTGTTGATCGTAGCCGGGTCGAAAGTGCCGCCGACCGCTTTGTCAAGCACGGCTTTGTTGTAAATAAGGCCGTATCCTTCGACCGAGAACGGGAACGCCAACGTTTTGCCGTCAATCTGGTTAGGCTGCGCCAAATCGCTTACCCATTTTTCGCCGGAAAGATCGGCGGCTTTGTCTTTGAACTTGACGATGTCGCCGGCATCGAGCATGGCGAGCGTCGCAGGCGTGCCTGCCGCATAAAGCGTAGCGGCTCTCTCGTAAGGAGATTGACCGTCTCCGGTCGACATAACTTCAACGGTAATGTTCGGGTTCGCTTTTGTGAACTCTTTGCCGGCATCGGCTAGCAGCTTCGTAACTTCGCCGCCTTTCGATTCGAGAAGCGTGATTTTAACCGGTTTGTCGGCGGAGCCGCCGCTGCCGCCGGGCGTCGAAGAAGCTGTGCCGCCGGAACTGCTTTTCCCGCAAGCGGTTGCAATCATTGCAAATACAAGCATTACTGCCAGTGAAATAACAAGACCTGATTTTTTCATGTCGGTTTTCCCCCTAAAATAAAATTGTTCATGCATATACGGTTGCTGCTTTAAAACGATGTCCTTCAATAACTTCGCCCCGGATCACCTCCTTAAAATTTCCGAATAATGGGACATTATTCATATATAATTCAGGAAAAGGTTTTCCCGAATATCCAAAAAAATTTTACGGCTCCCCGTTGGCTTTCACGCTGTCTCTGATCACAAGGGTTGTCGGCACGATAATGCTGCTTTTCAAGTTTTTCGTATTGTCTTCCAGCATCTCGAGCAGCATATTCGCGGCTTGGGTGCCGAATTCCGCATAGTTAACCTGGACGGTAGTTAATTTGGGTTGTACCAGGGAGGCGATTTCGATGTCGTCAAAGCCGATAATCGAGCAATCCTGCGGAATTGTCCAGCCATGATCATACAAATAATTCATCGCCCCGAGCGCAAGTCTGTCTGTCGCGGCAAATATCGCGGTAGGTTTAAACGTATGCGCTAACATTGCTTTCGCCGCTTCGTATCCGCTGCTTATTTTGAAAGAATCGGCGTGAACTATGCTTTGTTTGGATACGGATATGTGCCGGTCCTTCATGGCCTGTTTGAAGCCTTTCAAACGGTCGACCCCGACAGCCAGGTCATAGAGCGGAGCTGAAATGAATCCGATTTTGGTATGCCCGTTATCGAGCAAATGCGTGGTTGCCTTATGAGCGCCCTCGACATTGTCGATGCCCACGGAAGGCAAGCCTTGAAGCTGAAATTGCTGGCCGATGACGACGGCAGGGATTTGCTTTTTGCTGAAAAATTGCTTATGGCTGGACGAATACTTCACGCCTGAAAGGATGATCCCGTCAATTTTTTTATCCTCGAACAATTGAAAATATTTCAATTCTTTTTCTTCGTTTCCGTTGGTGATGGCCAAAAAAATGCTGTAGCCTTCGGCATCCAAAATGCTTTCCAGGCCGTTGATCACCTGGGCGAATATTTCGTTGGATACTTCGGGAAGCATCACGCCGATTACATGAGTCCGCTTGTTCACGAGCCCGCGCGCCAATGCGTTGGGTCTGAAGCCGGTTAATTCGACGGCTCTCATCACTTTCTCCCGCGTTTCGGGATTCGCGCGTTTCGTTCCGTTCAGCACTCTGGAAACGGTCGCAATCGATACGTTTGCCATTCGGGCAACATCTTTAATCGTATAATCGGCCATTAGTTTATCTCCAATTTCTTAAAGCTAATGAAAACGGGTAAACGTTTTCACATAATGAGATTATCATAACCGCGTTGTTTCGTCAACATCGGACATGGAAGAAGAAGCAGATCATAACGGCCCGCGTTATTGCCTGCTTCCAATTTATAGTTCTATTGGCATATACGATTTGT
The DNA here is from genome assembly GCF_059820445.1 of Paenibacillus sp. sgz302190. NCBI lineage: Bacteria > Bacillati > Bacillota > Bacilli > Caryophanales > Paenibacillaceae > Paenibacillus > Paenibacillus sp. sgz302190. The sequence goes on along the minus strand of NZ_JBZYAO010000044.1, from coordinate 45,172 downwards.
TTCTTTACAGATTAAATATGAAATGTGCGGAGAATGATGACAAGCAGGATAAACAGGACAAGAATTGTTGCCGGCGAAGTCATAAAACCTCCTACAGGAGCTCCGCAGCCACAACCATGGCCACCATAGCCACCATAGCCACCATAGCCATATGAATACGACATATTATTCCCTCCCGGATTGTAAAGTAAAGGTTTCAAATTTCTTGTATAGTGTATGTGCGGAGCGGATGGGTTGATTGGACACGTGTCCCGTAGGCCTTGATCCGACGGTTCCGGATTTCGTCTCGTTCGAAGCCGGATTTTCACGCAGCCGCGAAATGCTGCCGCTCTTTGTGTTACTATGAAATTGCCGAAGGATACGGGCTAATAATCGAACGAAGAGGTGATCGCCATGGGCGAGATTCGCGCATTAAAGCGGGAAGAAGTGGCGGATAGCGTCGCGCTTTCCGAATTTGCTTTTCAATTGGAGCTTACCCCGGAGGAATTTCAGGATCGAATGGACTTGACCGATCCGGACGCCGTTCTGGGATATTTCGCGGACGGGCGTTTGGCGGCCAAACTGACCTTGCTGGATTTGGAAACGTGGCTGCACGGGCGCAGCTTTGCAATGGGCGGCATCTCGGGTGTAGCGACATGGCCGGAATACCGGCGGGGCGGCATGGTATCCGAGCTGCTCGTTCTCATATTGAAAAAGATGAAAGAGAAAGGTCAGACGCTCTCCTTTTTGCATCCGTTCAAGTTTGAGTTTTACCGCAAATTCGGCTGGGAAATGTATTCGGAATACTGCAAATACGAAATTACGCACGACAAGCTCCCCCGCTTTCAAGCGGCCGCAGGCAGCAGGGTGATGCGCATCGGGAAAGATCCGGAGATTTTGAATCCGATTTATGAAAAGCACGCGGTCCGCTATAACGGCATGCTGAAGCGGGACCTGAAATGGTGGAACAACCGCTGGTTCAAGTTTAAAAAAGGAACGGTTGCCGTCCATCTTAATGCCCGCAATGAGCATACCGGCTATGTATTTTATCAGGTTAAGGACAAAATCCTGACGATTCATGAGCTTGTGTTTCTGGACGAGGAGGCACGGCGCGGATTGTGGAAATTTATAGCGGATCACGATTCGATGATCGACAAGGTGCTTGTCCAAGCCCCCGTGAACGACGCGCTCCCGTTTTTGGTGCCTAATCCGGCATTCAAGCAGGAGAGAGTTCCTTACTTCATGGCCAGAATCGTCGATGTGGAATCGTTCCTGGCCCAGTACCCGTTCCGGACGGACGGAATCAAGGAGGCGCTGTACTTGCGGGTCGCTGACGAGCATGCGGAATGGAACAACGGCGTGTTTCAAGTGCGGGCGGATGCACAAACCGGCGCTGTGGAAGTAGTGAAGCTCTCCGGGAGCGTCCTGCCGAATGAGGAGCAATTGCTCAGTTGTTCGATACAAACGCTGACCACTTTGTTTATGGGTTATCAAAAAGCCGTCTTTTTGGCGGAGACGGAACGCCTGCAGGGCAGCCCTGTGACGGCTAGGCGGCTGGACTCGGCGATACCCGAACGGACTACATATTTGGCGGATTTCTTTTAAATAACGGAAAAAGGCGGCGCAGCGGACGATGAACCGTGAGGCCGTCTTTTTGCGCTGCTTATTTGTTCATTTTCGAAATCAGGTCGGTGACCGTTACGAATTGATAGCCCTGCTTTTTAAGCTCGGGCAGCACGATTTTGAGAGCTTCCACCGTTTGCGAGCAGTCTCCCTGCAAGTCGTGGAACAAAATAATATCGCCGTTGTGAATGTTATTGAGCACGGACCGGACGATTTTGTCGACGCCCGGCTTCCGCCAGTCTTTCGTATCCTGGTACCAGGACCACATCACAACCGTGAACCGGTCCTGCTTGGCCAATTCGATCAGCGATTGATCGTAAAAGCCGCCGGGCGGACGGAACACGTGAGGAATTTGCTCGGTAATGTCGAAAATAATTTCCTGCGTCTGTTCGATCTCCTCTTTCAATTTGTCCGGGCTGACATGTTTCAAATAATGATGATCGTACGTATGATTGGCAATCTCATGCCCTTCGTTCACTTCCCGGATGGCGATTTGCGGATACATCTGCACGCGCTTGCCGAGCACAAAAAAAGTCGCTTTCGCGTCGTACTGCTTAAGAACGTCCAGCAATTGGGGCGTATACACCGGATTGGGCCCGTCGTCAAACGTCAGCGCGACCAGCTTTTGATCGGTCTGCACATTCCAAACGACCTCGCTTTGCGGCACCGGCATGGCGGCGGTCGTCACATTCAAAACGACGGCAAGCTGCGCGGCGGCAATCATCATGCGATGGAGTTTTGGCATAAGTCTCCCCCTTAAAGTTTGAAGCAGGCTTGCTTCCAAACAGTCTGAGGTTATTGTCTGACCTGCCAACAGAACCTATGCGGAGGAAAAGAGGCAATATTTGTGAGGCAAATTCGCTCAAATACAAAAAGCAGGCCCATGGAGAATAGGATCTCCATGGACCTGCTTTGTCGAAATTAACTGGGCAAGCGGAACACTTTCACGTTTTGGATGCCGAATTGCTGCAGCGATTCTTTGGAGCCGGGGATAAAGATGTCCACATGATTGCCTTTTACGGAACCGCCTGTGTCGGTTGCATAGGCATACATGCCGCCTACCGGCAGTCCGTCGAAATTGTAGCCTTCGATGTAAAGCTTGGTGCCGAGCGGAATGACCGTCGGATCTACGGCGACTGTCCCCAGCGCCAGCGGATTTCCCATGTAGTCGACGGCGCCGAAGCCGCCGTTCTCGGAAGGATCGGCCGAGTAAGCGGTTGCTTTAAAGCTTTCAAACTTGGGCGCATATTGGCTTCCGTCTTTGCTTAAGATGGCCATTTTGCTGTCCGCATCCCATTGAATCGGAATTTTGGAAGCGTCGCAAATGAATCGCAGCGGAACGAACACTCTGCCGTCCTGAAACCCGGCATGGGTGCCCATGTCGACGGGGGTGTTGTCGATGACCGCTTTTTGATCGCCTGATGCCAATGCAATCGTATGTTTGCCGTTGTTTAAAGTTACTTTAATTTGATTGCCCTTTTTTTCCCATTGGACCGTATAGCCGAGTTTTTCGGTTACGAAGCGAATGGGGACCTGCGTGGAATGATTCGTGTCTAAATAAGGTTGTGCATCCGGAAAACCGACAAGGTCATTGTCTACCTGCACTTTTACTTCCATTTCGGCCGCTTTGGCATGGTGCGGCGAAAGAAAGCCTCCTGCCAGAACTGTAATAGATACAGCAAGGCCAGCGAGTCCTTTTATAGCCGTATTCAATTCGCTATTCCTCCTTCTTATTAAAGCCTCCGAGGTTAGTTGACGGGTTCGGGAAGAAGGTTCTCCCTAGTCTGCTTCGACAATCAGCAAATATTCACCCCAATTAAATCGTCCCCCGTACCGATGCTGGAACACACCGGATTCGGCTCCAATTATTTTAACATTGGTATTTTGCCTGAAACAACGGCCAAAATGTGGAAGGTCTGAGAAATACCTAGACTTTGGTCCAGGTCGAAAAACAGTCGCGGGTCCGTTTTGCTTCTTGTCTCTTTTGTATACGCTAGTAGCATAAGGAATGAGCGAAAGGCGGGAACGTGCATGTCCATGAAAGGCAATAGAGGATTAGCTTTGATTTTTATTGCGGTCGGCTTGATCATTGCATCCCATATAATCGGAATTCATCTTCATCTTATGGGGTACCTGCTGCCGCTTTCGATGGTTGGGCTCGGCTATGTCGGCATTTGCAACGGGAAGAAGATCGGCTGGCTGATCGCCGCCGCGGGAGCTTTGATCCTGGCCGTGAAATTGTCGGGCTTCATCGCGTTCGCATTGGCGATTGTGCTGATCGGCTATGGATTCAGGCTGCTGGGCAGACGCACGCATTCGGATCGGTTCGATCTGTAAACTTAAATAGGCCGGGGTGGGGTTAATGAAGGTATTGAACAGAATCGGTAAAATGGCTGAAACGGCTTGGCACGATACCGCCGAGCGCTTTTCGATGAATGAGCAAGGAGGGGGCTTCGGCTCGCAGACGGGAGCAAGCGGGCGGATCCGGGCGCTGGAGCAGCGCTACGAAGAGACTTTGCAGCGGACGTTCGAGCTGCGTCAGCACTTTGTGAACGCGGAGGAGCTCGCTCGGCTCCGCGCGGAGCAGGCCGAGCTGGCGATGCGCGCCGGCGAGGAAGAGCTTGCCCGGGCGGCGCTGCAGGAGAAGCTGCGCCTGGAAGCGGCGTGCGGGCACTACCGCACGCAGTACGCGAGCTCCCAGGACGAAGTCCTGGCGCTCGCGGAGGAACTGCAGCGGCTGCGCGCCGCCGCTGCGGACGATGTGCAGCCGCATGGCGGGCTGCACGGGGCCCAGGCCCGCGACACGCTGCGCGAGCTGGAAAACGCGGGCCGCGAGGCTTGGCAAGGGCTGCGCGAAGCGGGCCGCATGTCGGCCGAGACGCTGAAGGAGGCGGGCTGCAACGTCAAGCAGGAGCTGCGCACGATGCGCGTGAAGCTCCAGAAGGAGTGGCAGCAGAGCCGCAGCAGCGGCGAGAGAGGCGGCCCGCGCGCGAAGTAGCGCGGGGCCGTGCATTGGCTGGGCGCACGAGGAAAGCGGGAGGGGCCCCCTTGGCGTAACCGCGCGCAAATAAAGGCCGAGGCTGGGCGTGCCCGTCGACCGACCGCCGTCGTGCAGCGAAACACCGCGCGCTGGGAGCTGCGCTCGGTGCGACCTCTCCCGGTGCAGGTCGTGGAACTGTACAACTGGGCCAGGGACAGCTTGGTAGGGAGAAAACCTGCAAATGTACAGGTTTTATTCGCAGAATCGGCTTGTTTTGACGAAAAACCTGCAAAAGTGCAGGAATTTTCGCTGAAAGTGAATTTGAGTCCATGTGTTCGGTGAAAAACCTGCACTTTTGCAGGAATTCATCGTAACCAGCGGTCAAGGACGCAAATTCATGTATTTTTGCAGGTTTTTTTCGTGCAGACGGGCAGATTGTAGTTATCTCCTCTAACGTGGGGGTTTTACTAGCTTCTTGTTTGTTGATAGCGCGGCATTCCTGCAATTGTGCAGGCTTTTTGCCGGGTATAGGGGGGGATTCGTTCTGTAGGGTGACGTCTACGGCGTCATGGGGGTTCGCAGGTCCTGTCTCCGGCCCGGGTCGGCCAGTCGGGCCTGCCAAGCTCAGCTCAGCCCAGCGAAGCCCGGTCCGGTCTGCCGAGCCGCTTCATAACCGGCCACTGTACGGAGGGCGCGTCCCATACCGGGAAGGCAAGGAGCGGCAGCGCTAGCATCGTCAATTTGCTTTCTGAGCGTCGTCGCCGGCCCCTTGCATCTGCGTCAGCACCGGCCCGGCGCCGGCGGGTGCCCTGCCGCCTCAAGCATTTGCATCTTGGAGGCCGTACATTGTTATGGTATGCTAAGAAAATGTGGCCATAACCGGGTATCGGGCCGGCCGGCTTTCGTTTTGCTGTCATTCGCTTGCAAAACATACTTACTATCCGCGCAGCCAGAGGAGGTGCAACATGGGAGAAGAAACCAAAAACAACCGCAGCCGGAATACAGCGCTTTTGCTGATCGGAGCCGGTCTTTTTTTGCTTTTGGATCACCTGATCGGCTTTTTTCCCATACTTGCGGCTGTCCTCATCCTGCTCGGCATCCATAGGCTACGGTCGCACAGAGAGTATAAGGGCTACGTATTGATAGCAGTAGGCGCTATTATTTTGTTCGGCAATCATTTGTCGATCGTGCTTTCCGTCGTGTTGATTTCCTTGGGGCTGTACTTCATCCGTTCGAAGCGTCTGCACAAGGACGATACGTACATCCAGAAGCATAAGATTATAGACAGCATCCGGCTCGGCAGAGAGCCCTGGATTTTACGCAACAGCAGCATCTGGTACATGATCGGGGAGACGTATATCGACCTGTCGCTGGCCATTTTGGAGCAAAAGGAGACTACGGTCATTCTGCAGGGCGTCATCGGCGACGTTGACATCGTAGTGCCGGAAGATATAGGCGTTTCCGTAACTTCGTCGGTCATGCTGGGACAAATTATGGCGGACAGGGAAAGAGAAGCCGGCGTCATGAACAAGCTTGTTTGGAAGTCCCAGAATTTCGAGCATACGGACCATCGCGTGAAACTAGTTCTTTCTTACATCGTAGGAGATGTCGATATCAAAATTTTGTAATCGCTTTTTAACCGGTTTTGGGAGGGACAATCGCGCTTGGACGGCTATAAAAGAAAACTTACGAATATGATATGGCGCAGCATGGGCGAGTCGATTCTCTTCAGTCTGGTCATTTTCGGCGTCATTATATATTTTCTGAACTCGCGGAGTTTGATCCAGCCGTTCCGTTCCTGGCAGGAGGGCGTTCAATTCAGCCTTATGGCGTTCGGCATCGTGATCGGGATCGGGGCGGCGTACGGCTTCTGGAACAGCAACCGCATAACCCGCAGGCTGGGACCGCTGATGGAAACGATGGTGCAGCTCGAGAAAGGGAAGTTCATCCGGACCGGGTTCGAAATCGGCGAGGACGAAATCGGGCGGCTCGGCGAGCAGCTCGGGCGAGTTATGATAAAATGGGAGGAACAGGTGACTTCCCTGCAGCGTCTGTCCAACGATAATGCGGAGCTTGCGGAAAAAGCGAGATTTTCCGCCATTATCGAGGAGCGCCAGCGGCTGGCGCGCGAGCTTCACGATGCGGTCAGCCAGCAGCTGTTCGCCATCTCGATGACGGCTACGGCGGTCGGCCGGACGCTCGATAAAGATTTTGAGAAAGCGCAGCGGCAAATTTTTCTCATCGAGGAGATGGCGTCCGTTGCGCAATCGGAGATGAGAGCGCTGCTGCTGCATCTGCGCCCGGTTCATCTGGAGGGCAAGCGGCTGTCCGAAGGGCTTGTCGAGCTGCTGAAGGAACTGTCCGCCAAAGTGCCGATGGACATTTCGTGGGACATGGACGACGAAATCCGGCTGCCGAAAGGGATCGAGGACCACTTGTTCCGGATTGTGCAGGAAGCGCTCTCCAATGCGCTGCGCCATTCCAAGGCGAACAAGCTGGAGGTCAAGCTGCTGCACCGCTCCGACGGCATCCGTCTGGCGATTCGCGACGACGGGGTCGGGTTTGAACTGGACGCAAAGAAGCATACGTCGTACGGAATTGTGTCCATGAAAGAGCGAGTCAACGAAATCGGCGGCAATCTGCACATCATTACTGCGCCGGATCGGGGAACCCGGATCGAGATTCGTGTGCCGATCTTAGCCAATTCAGGAGGAGAAGCGAATGGACTCGAATATTAAAGTTTTGCTGGTGGACGATCACGAGATGGTGCGGATCGGACTGGCGGCCGTGCTCGGCACGGAAGAAGGCATCGAAGTGGTCGGAGAGGCCAGCAACGGCCTGGAAGGAATACGGCTTGCCCAGGAGTACAGGCCCGACGTCGTGCTGATGGATCTCGTCATGGAAGGGATGGACGGCATCGAGACGACGCGAAAGTTGCTTCAACTGTATCCGGAGTGTAAAGTAATTGTATTGACCAGTTTTTTGGATGACGAAAAAATGTATCCGGTTATCGAAGCGGGCGCGTTCAGCTATTTGCTCAAAACGTCGCGGGCTTCCGAAATCGCCCAGGCGATCCGCGCCGCGGTCAAAGGGCAGTCGATTTTGGAATCTCAGGTTGCGTCCAAAATCATGAACCGCTTTCGCCAGCCGAAGGCGGAGACGGCTCCCCATGAAGAATTGACCGAACGTGAGATGGAGGTGCTGCGCCTCATTGCCAAAGGCAAGTCGAATCAGGAATTGGCCGACGAACTGTTCATCGGCGTAAAAACCGTGAAGTTTCATGTCACGAATGTGCTTGCCAAATTGGGCGTTGAAGATCGAACGCAAGCGGCCATCTATGCTTTCAAGCATGGCTTGGCGGAATAACGGCCGAACAAGGGAGCGTTGCAATGGTGAAATTGTTGAAACAAATATGGAGCTGGTTCGGCTCCATCGCGATCTCATTCGTACTCGTCGTCATTTTAGGTGTTTTTGTGTTTCAATCGACCAAAGTAAGCGGACACTCCATGGACCCCACACTGCATGACAACCAGAGGGTGTTTGTGTCCAAGATCTCCCATACGTTCTCTTATGAGCCGAATTACGGAGATATCGTCATCATCGACAGCCGGGTTGACCTCAAGCGATCGCTCAAGAACGATTTGCTGGACAGTCCGCTGCTCAGCCTGTTCTCCCGTTCTGACGACAGGCACATTTGGATCAAACGCGTGATCGGGAAGCCCGGGGATGTGCTGGAATACAAGGATCATCAAATATACCGCAACGGCGAGCCGCTTGACGAACCTTACCTGAACGAGAAAATGCGGGAGGATTCGAGCAAAACGTGGACGGTTCCGGCGGATCACATCTTCGTCATGGGCGATAACCGCAACAACAGCATGGACAGCCGGGTCATCGGCTTTATTCCGCTGGATCATGTGCTTGGCAAAAAGATGTTCTAGTATTTCGTTAATAGCTATGAAAACCTTCCGGCCCCAGGCCGGAAGGTTTTTTCTTTTGGCCGAAACGGTTGAAGCGGCGCGAAGCGATGTGAGGAAAACTCCGTTTTGTAAGCGTTTGAGTGAATTTAAGCTTAAATCTTCAGTTATTTTTGTAATAAAACCTTACATTTTATATTGAAAATGAGCCTGCTTCTCTATATAATGAATTAAACGAAATATTCGCTATATATTCATTAATTAGTTTTAGAGGGGGACTAACATGGCAGCCATACAGCAAGCAAGCCCGGGATCGGAATTCGCACAAAAAGGAATTTTTCGATGGGTCGAGAAAATCGGCAATAAAATCCCGAATCCGTTTCTTTTGTTTGTGTATTTAATCGCTATTTTGATGGTCATCACGTTCTTGCTGTCTTATTTTCAAATTTCCGCTTTTGATCCCGTCAAGAAGGAAGCGGTTTATGTCAAAAGCCTGATCAGCGCCGAAGGCATTCAGTGGATTTTGCCTAATGTGATCAAAAACTTTACGGGCTTTACCCCTCTCGGCTACATTTTGGCGCTGGTCATCGGCGTCGGTTTGGCCGAAAAAACCGGTTTGCTGGATGCTGTCATGTACAAGATGGCTTCCATGGTGAACGCCAAATATGCCAGCTATTTTGTCGTCATTATCGCCTTCTTCAGCCATGTTTCCTCAGATGCCGCCGTCGTTATTATGCCGCCGCTCGGAGCTTTAATGTTTCTGGCCGTCGGGCGTCACCCGGTTGCAGGCTTTCTGGCTGCGCTGGCCGGGGTAGGGTCGGGGTTTACGGCCAATATGCTCATTGTGACCACGGATGTGCTGTTATCCGGGATCAGCACGGACATGGCCAAATCCATCAATCCGGCAGTTTCCGTATCCGTGCTGGACAACTGGTATTTTATGAGCGCCTCGGTCGTTGTCCTGACTTTGCTGACGGCTTTCATTACGGATAAATTCATCGAACCCAGACTGGGCAAATACCAGGGTGAGCACCAAGCGGAGCTGGAGCGGCTGACACCCCTGCAAAATAAAGCGCTGCGCATCACAGGCATTGTCGCCTTGGTTTATATCGCCGTCGTAGCCCTGCTTGTCGTGCCGAACGGGGCGCTCCTGCGCAATCCGGCTACAGGCGGCGTCGTGCCTTCGCCTTTTATGTCCGGCATCGTTCCCTTGATCATCATGTTCTTTTTTGTCATAGCGCTTGCTTACGGTATTGTCATAGGGGCTATCAAGCACCAAAATGATATTCCGAAGCTTTTGCAGGACCCGATGAAAAACATGGCTAATTTTATTATTATGGTATTTCCGCTTTCCCAGTTTGTCGCTTTTTTCAATTGGAGCAATATCGGCAAGTTTTTGGCCTTGAGCATCGTCGATGTATTGGAAAAGCTGAATTTGACCGGCGCGCCCGTCTTCATCGGTCTGGCCTTTCTGTCGGCGCTGCTAACGATGTTTATTGCCAGCGGTTCGGCGATCTGGTCCATTTTGGCGCCAGTGTTTGTGCCGATGTTTATGATGCTGGGCTTTCATCCGGCTTTCGCGCAAATCGTATTCCGGATCGCGGATTCCTCGGTTATCCCGCTTGCGCCTATATCGCCGTTCCTGCCTCTATGGCTGGGCTATTTGCAAAAGTATAAAAAAGACGCACAGCTTGGCACCTACTATTCGCTTATTCTTCCGTATCCGATCGCATTCTTCCTTGTATGGATAACGCTGCTGGTGATCTGGTATTTTGCGGGTCTTCCAATCGGGCCGGGCGTGTATCCGAAAATGTAATGCCGCTGTCATCCGAATGAAACTTGACCACAGATAAGAATACAGGAGTGATTTATATGGATATTATTGCACTGCGCCGCGATCTGCACGCTCATCCCGAGGTCGGATTCACTGAATTCCGCACGGCTTCGCATGTTGTTCGCCAGCTAACCGCATTAGGCTATGAAGTCATATATGGACAGGACGCTATGGACGGCGAATCGCGCCGTGGTCTGCCTGAGGAAGACGCGCTGGAGGAAGCTTATGCGCGAGCGCTGCGCGACGGCGCCGATCCGGATATTGTCAGCCGGATGAAGGGCGGCTACACCGCGGTTATCGGGACTTTGAAAGGCAAAGCTCCCGGCCCGGTCGTCGCGTTCCGCTTCGACATGGATGCGCTGCCGATCATTGAAAGCAGGGATGCGGGCCATGCGCCGCAGGCGGGAGGCTTTCGCTCCGCGTATGAGGGGAACATGCACGCCTGCGCGCACGACGGGCATACGGCGATCGGCCTGGGGCTCGCCGCAAAGCTGGCGGACGGTCAATTTCACGGTACCGTCAAGCTTATTTTCCAGCCGGCGGAGGAAGGCGTCCGAGGCGCCTATGCAATCGTACAAAAAGGCCACCTGGACGACGTAAATATGATTTTTTGCCACCATCTGGGAACCGGCGTGCCGAGCGGGGAGTTTCATGGCGGAGCTGAAGGATTTTTGGCGAGCACGAAGCTTGCGGCTCATTTTCACGGGGTAGCCTCCCATGCCGGGGCCAGTCCCGAGTTAGGGCGGAATGCGCTGCTTGGCGCGGCTACGGCGCTCCTTAACATTCATGCGATCCCAAGATTCAGTACGGGCTCGACGCGTGTAAACGTAGGCGTGCTGCAAGGCGGAACGGCCGCCAACATTATTCCCGACTATGCCAAAATGATTGTTGAAACAAGATCCGTTTCCCAGGAAGTGAATGACGAGCTGGAGCAGCGGGTCCGCCGCATTATTGCCCATAGCGCCGAGATGCACGGTCTGGAGCACCGTGTGGAAGTGATCGGCGCAGCGATTCCGATCGCCTGCGATCAAGAGCTTGTCGCGATTGCCGTTGAAGAAGCTGCGCATATCGAAGGCTTCACCGCCGTCAAAAATGGGGAAAGCAGCGCGATGGGCAGCGAAGACGCCAGTTTCATGATTCGCCGGGTTCAGGATTTGGGCGGCCGGGGAACCTACATGATTATCGGAGCCGATCTGCCTGCGCCGCATCATCATCCGCGTTTTGATATCGATGAATCCGTGCTGCCTCATGGCGTTCGGCTATTGGAACGAATTGCCAGAAGAATGCTCGCTTGATCGTCAGCTTGCTCCCGGCATAACACAATCACCATGGATCGCCGGATGCTGCCTGCCTTTCTTTCTGCCTCAAAGTAATCTTGCTATAATCATTAGAGTAGGAAAGTCTGGCGATGAAGGAGCAATTCGCGCATGGTTTACCGTTTCGGAGTTATCGGCCCCGTGCCGTCTGTTAATAAAATTTTGGAGGTAGCCCGCGAAGCTGCCTATCCGGTCACGTTTACCCCTTATCCGTATTATCATCCGCAAGAAACGAGAACGATTATCGAAACGCACCGACATGAAGTGGACGGCTGGTTTTTTTCGGGGCCTATCCCTTATTCGCATGCAAAAGACATGCTGCAAGCAAGCGCCAATGTCGTTTATTGCAAGCCGACCGGGGCCAGCCTTTACAAAGCTTTGCTGCAAATGCGCCAGGAACAGCGGGGCGATAAAAGCCGGTTTTCCATCGATATGATCGGGTCGGAGGAGTTGGATTTCAACGAATCGCTGCAGGAGGCCGGGGTGCCGGAAGCTTGTTTTGATTTGCAAATGTTCGATTACAACGACCCGCAGCTCATCGTCGATTTTCATTTAAAGCAGCTGAGGGAAGGGAAGACGCAGGGAGCGCTCACCTGCATGAATTACGTGTACACGCTCCTCAAAGAAGCGGGCGCGCCCGCATACCGGATCGAGATGACGAGGATGGATATCCGCCAGGCGATCAAGGTCATGGTGGAGCAGGCAAAAAGTTCGTATTTCAAGGATACGCAAATTGCGGTGGAAATCATTTTATTGGAGCAATATGACCTGATCGCGGAAAAAGCGGCTACACGCTACCATATCCAGTATCTGGAGCTGAAAGTTAAGCAGATGCTGCTGCAGTTTTGTGAAAAAATCGACGGCTCCCTGATGGAAATCGGGGACGGGAAGTATCAGATTTTCAGTTCCCGCGGAGCCATTGAACGCGAAATGAAGCTGTTGAACGATACGGTAAGCCAAATTTCGCTTGAGGCGGGCGTGCCGGTTTCAATCGGGATAGGCTTTGGGCAAACCGCTTTGTCCGCCGAGATTAATGCGCGCAAAGGATTGCAGTACGCCAAGGAGAAGGAAGGCAAGGGCATCGTTGTCGTGCAGGAAAACGGCCTGATTACGGAAGGCGTCGGCAGTGACGCCGAATTGACCTATACGTATCGCTCCAATGATAAAGCGCTGCTGGAAAAGCTGAACAAGGGCAACATCAGCATCAAAACGTATAAAAAAATCGAAGCGCTGGTGCAGCGGATGTCCTGGGACGGGTTTACGACCTCGGATCTTTCCGCGCACTTATCCATGACCAAGCGGAATGCGCAGCGAATTATGGTCAGCCTGTGCGAGCTTGGCCTGGCCGAATACGAAGGCGAAGAGCTGCAGTCGGTCAGAGGCAGGCCGCGCAAAATATACCGCTTAACGAAATGACGGCTGAAATGACTTAAAGCGGATCGCAAAAGGAGATGACGGAATGCTCATGAACGGTTTGCAAAAAATCGCCGAATTGATCGAGCGAAAACGGGACGTTTATTGCCAAATCAGCGATGCCGTCTGGGAATACGCGGAGACGCGCTTTGAAGAATTCCGCTCCGCCGAGCTTTTGAGCGGCATGCTGGAGAAAGAAGGCTTTGCAGTGGAGCGGGGTGTCGGCGGCATCCCGACGGCTTTTGTGGCGAACTGGGGCACAGGCGGGCCTGTTGCGGCTTTTCTCGGCGAATATGACGCGCTGTCGGGAATGAGCCAGAAGCCGGGCTCGCTGGCGGAAGAGCCGCTCATTCCCGGGGGCAGCGGCCACGGCTGCGGCCATCATTTACTGGGAACCGGTTCGCTTGCCGCTGCGGTTGCGCTTAAGGAATGGATGGAAGAACGGGGAATTGCCGGAACGGTCCGTTATTATGGCTGCCCTGCGGAAGAAGGCGGTTCCGGGAAAGCTTTTATGGCCCGCGAGGGGCTGTTCGACGATATTGATTTTGCGGTTTGCTGGCATCCGATGGATTACAACAGCGTGATGTCGGTCGATTCGCTGGCGAATTACCAGGTCAGCTATCGGTTCAAGGGCAGAAGCGCCCATGCCGCCGCCAGTCCGCACCTTGGGCGCAGCGCTCTGGATGCTGTGGAGCTGATGAATATAGGGGTCAACTATTTGCGGGAGCATATTGTGCCGGATGCGCGAGTTCACTACGCGGTAACCCATACAGGAGGGCTTTCTCCGAATGTCGTTCAGGCCCATGCTGAAGTGCTGTATTTGATCCGGGCTCCCCGCCTCGACCAGACGCAGGAAATTTACGAAAGAGTTTGCGATGTCGCCCGCGGTGCGGCGCTCATGACCGGTACGGAAGTGAGCATTGTATTTGACAAAGCTTGCTCCAATCTGGTGCCCAACAATACACTGGAGCGGGTGATGTTCGAGTGCTTTACACAGCTCGGATTACCGGATTTTGACCGGAACGAGCTGCAATGGGCCGGGCAATTGCGGGAAACGCTGACCGAGACGGAAAAAAACAGCGCCCCGAATATTCCCGCCGGGATGCGGGATAAGGCTCTGGCTGACCGGTTGAATCCGCACGACGGCCCCTCCATGCTTTACGGTTCGACGGATGTCGGCGACGTAAGCTGGATCGCGCCTACGGTTCAATGCACGACAGCCTGTTTCGTCGTCGGCTCGCCGCCGCATTCGTGGCAGTGGGTAACGCTCGGCACTTCTTCCATCGCCCATAAGGGAATGCTGCATGCAGCCAAGGTTATGGCGGCTGCGGCGCTGGACGTATTGCTGCAGCCGCAGGTTCTGGAGGATGCCAAGCGGGAGTTGAAGGAACGTCTGAACGGGCGAAGCTACGTTTGCCCCATCCCGAGGGATGTAAAGCCGTCCGCCAAGAAGCAGCCGGTTCTGCCGGTTTCATAGGAATTTGCGGAATGGCTGAAGGTTTTGCTACAATGGTAACTAACGGATTTATAATGAAAATACCTTCCACCTTCGAAGGTATTTTTCGTTTGAGCGGAAAAGCTTGCTGCTTGTTTCCGTACAGTATCGTTAGCTATATTGCCGACTAATTTAATGGGAAAAATAACAGTTTGAATCGGAGGAATGAATATGAGCAGACCCCCTATCGCCAAAAACTTGACGGAGCTGATCGGCAATACGCCTTTGCTTGAGCTTGCCGCATACGGAGCGAGCCACGGGCTTGAGGCGGACTTGATCGGCAAGCTGGAATATTTCAACCCGGCCGGGAGCGTCAAAGACCGTGCCGGCTATGCGATTATCCAGGATGCCGAGGAGAAAGGATTGCTGCACAAGGACTCGGTCATCATTGAAGCTACGAGCGGCAATATGGGAATTGCGCTTGCGTTTGTCGCGGCGGTCAAGGGATACCGCCTTATCATCGTTTTGCCGGAGACGTTCAGCGTGGAGCGCAGAAACGTGTTGCAGGCTCTGGGAGCGGAGCTGCTGCTTACCCCGGGAGCCGAGGGCATGCTCGGCGCTTTGAGGAAAGCGGAGGAACTGGCGAAGGAAATTCCGCACGCGTTCATCGCCCATCAGTTCGACAACCTGGCGAACCCGGACATTCACCGGCGTACGACGGCGGAGGAAATATGGAGGGATACGAACGGCGAGGTCGATATTTTTGTTGCCGGCGTCGGTACAGGCGGCACGATTACGGGCGTCGGCGAGGTGCTGAAACAGCGCAAGCCGTCTGTGCAGATCGTTGCGGTGGAACCGCACGATTCCCCGGTATTGTCGGGGGGCAAGCGGGGAACGCATCAGATTCAGGGCCTGGGACCGGGCTTCGTCCCGAGTATTTATGACAAATCGGTCGTAGATGAGATTTATTTGGTGAAAAACGAGGAGGCGTTCGAGACGGCGCGCGAACTGGGCAGAACGGAGGGACTGCTCGTCGGCATTTCGTCGGGTGCAGCCGTATATGCGGCGGCGCAAATTGCCCGAAGGCCCGGCAGCAAGGGCAAAAAAATCGTCGTGCTGCTGCCGGACACCGGGGAGCGCTATTTGTCGACACCGCTGTTCCAGGCGGAGCTTCCGGACCCTGCTCACATCCGCTCGTCGAGCAGCAGTCCGGTCATCGGCACCGGAAGATAAGTTTGCAGCTGCGGGCGGTATTGGCCGTAAGGCTGCAAAGACGAGCGCTGCATCTGAAAGAACGCATCCGTCGGAAGCTGTCCGAGCTTGTCGGCGGTGCTGCTGAGCAGCGAAGCGAAGCCGCTCAAGCTTTTCAGCTTCTTCGACACGTCGGCGAAGCGCCCGGATGCCTGCTTTTTAAACTCATCGACCTGAAGCAGCAGGCTTCCGTCCTCCTGCGGCGTAATGCCGAGGCTCTCCAGCTTGTAGGATTTGGCCGCCTGTTCCATCCCCAAGGCGAGCGTTTGGTTCAGCTGCCCCTGAGATTCGCTCAGGCTTTTTTGAAACTCGTTATAAGAAGCTACGAATTTCTCCAGGGGGGCGATTGCTTTTTCGCTGTCGGCTTCCGAACGAAGATCCAGGCGGGCGCTTTTGCTTAGCCAAGCTTGTGCGGACTGCTTGGCGTTCTGGGCGGACTGGACGAGCCCGGACAAGCTTTGCGCCGCCGACCGCGCCAACTGCTTGTAGGGCAATTGCTCGTACGGCAAATTCAGGAATTGCCGGGATGTGTACGCGCCGCTGCCGCTAACGCTGCGGACCGCGCTTACTTTATAGTAATCTTTGGTTGTCTGGTAGCTGTTCAGCATCGTAATAGGGTAGGCATTAATCATAGTTGATCACCTCTCTTCTCATCTTTTATCCGAATATTCCGCCTACTTCT
Source organism: Paenibacillus sp. sgz302190 (assembly GCF_059820445.1). Classification (NCBI taxonomy): domain Bacteria; kingdom Bacillati; phylum Bacillota; class Bacilli; order Caryophanales; family Paenibacillaceae; genus Paenibacillus; species Paenibacillus sp. sgz302190. The sequence goes on along the minus strand of NZ_JBZYAO010000044.1, from coordinate 28,742 downwards.
ACTATATCACCGCTTCCGTCTGGGGTAAATTGGCTAATTGACCGTCAAATAATCCGATCTACGGAACAAGAGGCTGGGTCAACGTGCGAATCGCGATCATAAGATAGCATTATTGCTTCTTGTGAGGGCGGTGCAGCATGATTCGTAAACGAATAGCTTCCTTGGATGATTCCGTCATTCATCGCTTGGTCGTCGATCAATTGGTTCCTTTTTCAAAAACGGCGAACGCCGGCGCTTCAGCTACAGTAGCGGAAATTCGCAAGAGGCTGAGCAAATGCGCCACGTTGGTCGCGGCGAAGGGCAACCGGTATCCTTTTGGCTTTATTTCACTGATCTGCAAGTCGAGTGTTTTGTATATAGACATGCTGGCGGTGGCCCCCAAAGACCAGAGCCGCGGCTGGGGGCAGAAGTTGATGAGCGCCGGCGAAGCATACGGCAAAGCCAAAGGGTGCCGAACCGCACGGCTTTTCGTAGATGACAGCAATCCGAGGGCATACCATTTTTATTTGCGGAGAGGATATGAAGTGCAGGAGTATTATCCGGAGTTGGGCTGTTATATGATGAGCAAGTCTATCCGCTGAATAGGACAATCGTGAAAAAACGCAGGGCCGTGGATTTCCCACAGCCCTGTTTCGGTTCTCGTATGAGTTTTGTGCGGTTCAGAAACCAAGCGCGAACAAAACGGCAATCGTCCCCAGCGGAACGGTTGTCGGGCGGCCGAAGCCTTCGAACGGGGGCACTTCGCCGAAAGGCTGCGGGAACGGTTCGGCCGGGAAAGCCTGGACGGACGCTTTGGCCGCCGATTTTTTGCCCTTGCCTTTGCTTTTGCTTTTACCGGACACGCGCTTCCCCTGATCGAAAGTGAAATTGGAGACGCCCGCCGAAAAATCGTTGAGAATGAACTTGCCTTTCTCCACGCGGCTCAGCAGGCCGGTAACTTCCGAACCGTCTTTTAAATAAACGAGCACCGGTCTGCCGTACAAGGCTGAACAGGTTTCCTCGGTTATGGGATACACTCGCTGCATGATCGTATTACACCTCCGGGTCAGTTGATTACTATAGCCTATTCGCCCGGCTTTGTTTCGGTATGGACAGATGTCTATTTATCAATAAAATTTAGTCGGGTTATTGAGAAAATTGATGAAAAGAAAAGTTGAATCCCTCACCTATTTTATGTATGCTATGCTTAATACCCAATCCCAATAAAGAAAGAATGATGCATAGATGAGTGGAGCTGTATTCTATATTTTCGGCGCTACAGGAGATTTGGCCAAAAGAAAGCTGTTCCCCGCCTTCTACAGCTTGTATCGCGAAGGCAAGCTGGGCGAAAACTTTGCGGTAGTAGGTCTGGCTCGAAGACCCCGCTCAAATGATCAGTTCCGCGACGACGTGCTGCATTCCATCAAGGAATTCGCCCGCTATCAAATCAAAGACGATGCCGAATGGGCGAACTTTGCACAGCATTTCGAATACATGTCGCTGGATATTAACAACGTGGCGGGTTTTCACGAGCTGAACAAATTGACGGCCAGGCTGGATGAGCAGTTCCAAACAGGCGGCAACCGTCTGTTCTATTTGGCGCTCGCGCCCGAGCTGTTCGGCAATGTGTCCTATAACCTCCGCGAAGGCGGTCTGCTGGAAACGCAAGGCTGGCACCGTCTGGTCATCGAGAAACCGTTCGGATACGACCTGGCTTCCGCCGAGCGTCTGAACGGCCAGCTGCGTCAAGTTTTCGAGGAAAAAGACATTTACCGCATCGACCACTACCTGGGCAAGGAAATGGTGCAAAATATCGAGTTTGTGCGCTTTGCCAATGCGTTTTTCGAACCGCTGTGGAACAATAAGTACATAGCCAACATCCAGATTACGCTGAGCGAGACGGTCGGCGTCGAGGAGCGGGGCGGGTACTACGATCACTCGGGAGCGCTGCGCGACATGGGGCAAAACCACATGCTGCAAATGCTCATGATGATGGCGATGGAGCCGCCGAGCCGTCTGCATCCGGAAGATATCCGGGATGAGAAGGTGAAGGTGCTTCGCTCGCTGCGCCTCTTCCAGTCCAGCGACGAAGTCCGCGAGAACGTCGTCCGCGGCCAGTATACGGACGGCACCGCCAAAGGCAAGGCGCTTCCCGCTTACCGCAGCGAAGATTCGGTGAATCCGCAGTCGACGACGGAGACGTATTTTGCCGCTCGCGTGTTTGTGGACAACTTCCGCTGGGCCGGAGTTCCGTTCTACATCCGTACGGGAAAACGGCTGCCGGTCAAAACGACCGAAGTTGTCGTAGAATTCAAAAACATTCCGAACAACGTCTATTTGGCGAAAAAGCACGATTTGCAGCCGAACCTGCTCGTATTCCGCGTCAACCCGATGGAAGGCATTTATTTGAAAATGAACGCCAAACAGCCGGGCTCCGAAGGCGTGATCGTGCCGGTCGCGATGGATTTCTGCCAAAGCTGCCAAGTCGGGTTCAACACGCCGGAAGCGTACGAGCGTCTGCTGTACGACGCGACCCGCGGAGATTCCACTTACTTTACCCGCTGGGACGAAGTGGCTCTCGCCTGGGAGTACGTGGACAAAATCGCCGCGGCATGGGCGGAGAGCCCGGGCGATTTGCGGCCGTATCCGGCAGGCTCCTGGGGACCGGAACAAGCGCAGGAGCTGCTGGCGCAGGACGGCTTCAAATGGTGGCCGATCAACGGGCAAAACGAAGGGGAAGTCGACTGGGTAACGGAACCGAAGACTTCGGTTTTGACATAATCGATGCCGCTGTAATCCGGCGGCTCTGCGCAGAGGGCGGCTCTCGATGGAGAGGCTGCCCTTTGCGGCTTTGTGTCCGATGGAAGGGGATCCATCACATTGCGCGGCAATTTTATGATATAATTAAGTTTGCTTAAATAGGCTTCGTTACGATAGAGGTGCGGAATGTCGCGGAGAGCGTTTCTCAGATGGCTCATGTTTATAGGGGCGGGTCTTATTGGCGCCAGTGCTTTTTTCAGCCAATTGGTGAAGAAGAAATTTCTCCCCGAGGAGGAAGCCGTTTCCGCCCATGCAGCGGATGGGGAGCCGATTCAGGGCGCTGCCGCTGCGGAACCGCCGCAGTCGGGGCTGCTTATGTCTTACTTTATTTTGAGCGATCTGCATGTCACGGCCGGCGATCCGCAGACCGTGCGCAAGCTGAGGCAGGCGCTTGACGATATTACTCATTACGATTCCCCCGTAGATGCGATCATCATTACCGGCGATTTGACGGATACGGGTACGGAACGGGACTACAAGGAGCTGAAATCCATTGTAAACGACTATAAGCTGCCGCCGGTACATGCGAACATGGGGAACCATGATTACTATACGATCTGGATCAACAAATCGAATAGTTGGGACCAGAAAGCGGTGCCCAACGGCAAGACCGACGCTCTTTCACGAGAGCAGTTTATGAAGTTTTTCGGATACGGCAAGCCGTACAATGAGTACACGGCAAAAGGGCACACAATGCTGCTGCTTTCACAGGAAGCGTACGTGCAGGAAAAACCGGACGTCGGCGAAGGCGCCTGGTATTCCGATGAGCAGATGGCCTGGTTCAAGGAGCGGCTCAAAGCTTCTTATGTGCCGGGGAAACCGCTTTTTGTGATGACACACCAGCCATTGCCGACGGGCGATACGAACGGGGCGTCGCATCAATTGATCCGCGCCAAGGCATTCAGGGAAGCGCTGAAGCCGTACAAAAACGTGTTTGTGTTCTGCGGGCACCGCCACATGGATTTTCAGAACGGCACCCCGCATTATGTGCAGGAACATTTTCACTATTTCCACAATTCCTCTGTCGGTCGGCCGCTCAATCGCGCCTATCAGCAGGAGGCCAAGAACAAATCGCAAGGTTTGTACGTGCAAGTATATGCGGATAAAGTGGTGCTGCGGGGCAGAGAATTCAGCAACCGCACCTATATCGGGGAAGCGAACTGGACGGTTCCGCTGCAGAAGGCGAATGTGTAGATTCGGATTGCAAGGCAAGGTAAGGGATTGCCGGCTTAGGCGATCCGGAAATGTCGAATGAAAGGACTAACCAGATGACGACGCAAGTCAATAAAGTTTTGGAATCGGAGGTCGCCAAACGGCGCACCTTCGCGATTATTTCCCACCCGGATGCCGGGAAAACGACGTTAACCGAGAAGCTGCTCCTGTTCGGGGGAGCTATCCGGCTGGCGGGTACGGTAAAAGGCCGCAAGGCCAGCAAGCACGCCACTTCGGACTGGATGGAAATCGAGAAGCAGCGCGGAATTTCCGTTACGTCCAGCGTGATGCAGTTCGACTACGAAGGCCACCGCGTGAACATTCTCGATACGCCCGGTCACCAGGACTTCAGTGAAGACACGTACAGGACTTTGACGGCGGCTGACAGCGCGGTGATGCTGATCGACGTAGCCAAAGGGGTCGAGGCGCAGACGAAGAAGCTGTTCCAGGTGTGCCGGATGCGCGGCATTCCGATTTTTACATTTATTAACAAATTGGACCGCGAAGGCCGCGATCCTTTCGATTTGCTGGAAGAGCTGGAGGAAGTGCTCGGCATCCGTTCTTATCCGATGAACTGGCCGATCGGCTCGGGCAAGCAGTTTTGCGGCGTCTACGACCGTGAGAAAACGCAGCTCGAACTGTTCCAGGGCGACGATCACAAGCAGATCGAGGTCCGCAAAGTCAGCGGTGTGGACGATCCGCTTGTCAAAGAGATTGCGGGAGAGTTCCTCCACAAGCAGCTGAGCCAGGATATCGAGCTGCTGGATGTGGCAGGCGATCCGTTCGATATGGAGAAGGTGCTCAAAGGTGAGCTGACTCCGGTGTTTTTCGGCAGTGCGATCAACAATTTCGGCGTGCAGACGTTTTTGGAAAACTTCCTGCAGCTGGCGCCGAAGCCGGAGCCGCGCAGCAGCACCGCGGGCGTCATTCAACCGACGAAGGAGAAGTTCTCGGGCTACGTTTTCAAAATTCAGGCGAACATGAATCCCGCTCATCGCGACCGCGTAGCTTTCCTGCGCATCGTATCGGGCAAATTTGAGCGCGGCATGACCGTGAAGCACATTCGCGCCGGCAAAGATATCAAGCTGTCGCAGCCGCAGCAGTTCCTTGCGCAGGACCGCGACATCGTCGAGGAAGCGTTCGCCGGCGACATCATCGGCCTGTTCGATCCGGGTATTTTCCGGATCGGCGATTCGCTCAGCCAGGGAGAGGAGATCGTTTTCGACGAACTGCCTACTTTCTCGCCGGAGCTGTTCAGCAAGGTGACGGTCAAAAATGCGCTGAAGCATAAGCAGTATCAAAAAGGAATCGACCAGCTGACGGAGGAAGGGACGATTCAGGTGTTCACGACGATCGGCTTCGAGGATACGATTCTGGGCGTCGTCGGGCAGCTGCAGTTCGAGGTGTTCGAACACCGCATGAAGAACGAATACGGCGTCGATATTCAGCTGCAGCGGCAAAACTTCCAGTTTGCCCGCTGGATTGTCGACGAGAAGATCGACCCGGGCAAGTTCCGCATCAATTCCCAGCTTGTCAAAGACAAGAAGGGCAACTATGTCGGCTTGTTCGAAAGCGAGTACGCGCTGCGTTCGGCGATGGAAAAAAATCCAACCGCCCAGTTTTTGACGAACGCGCCGTAAGCGAGAACCCGGTGATCAAAAAAGAAGCTGCACCCGAGCTTGGAGCTTGGGCGCAGCTTCTTTTTTGTGCCCGCGAGGGCGGGCGCCGCGGGAGGTGCGGAGGCCCCCGCCACGAGCAGAGCCGGGGCCCGCGCCGTGGGCAACGCCGAGGCTCCCGCCGCAGCCACTTGATAAAACCTGCAAAAGTGCAGGTTTTCTTCGCAAAAATGGTTCATTTTGGCAAAAAGCCTGCGATTGTGCAGGAATTTTCGGTGAAAATGAACCAGAGCCCCTGTTCGCGTCGAAAAGCCTGCACATTTGCAGGAATATGCCGCAGCCAGCGTATCATCCGGGCAAAAAACTGTATTTTTGCAGGTTTTTTCCTTGCATCGCCGGAGCCCCCGCCGCAGGCAACGTCGAGGCTCTCGACGCGAGCATAGCCGAGGCCACCACCGCATGCATCGCCGCAGCCACTTGATAAAACCTGCAAAAGTGCAGGTTTTCTTCGCGGGTTGTGCGACCGGCTCTGGCGTGTGGGTTTCTGAGCACACAGTTGACCTGATTAGGATGAAATCCACGGTGGTATGAGAGCGCGCTAAGCGCATGCGTAGTCGGCCGCCCGATTTTGGCCTCGAAAGAGGCTTATCCGATATGGACGGGATGAGTCGCCAAAACGGCCGGCGCTTCATACAATAGGTACAGGTTCAAAAAAGCGCAGGGCGAACCCTGCAAGGAAGTGGCTCCCTTCCGTGAACATTTTGATTGTCGCTCCCGAGAAATATCCGGTGCCGCCGCTGCTTGGAAACTCGGTGGAAATATGCATTTACGCCATTGCCCGCAAATTGGCTGAGCACCATCAGGTAACGGTTATCAGCAGACGGAATCCCCGTTACAAGCGTATTGCCAAGCAGGGCTCCTTGACGATCGTCAGGGTGCCGGGGGGCAGTCCGGATACGTATTTGCAAGCCGTACTGGACGCCATTCAAGGTCAAGCGTACGACCTGATTCAAGTGGACAACAGACCGCAGTACGCTGCCGCGATCAAAGAGCTTTTGCCGCATACGCCGGTGTCTTTATTCCTTCATTCCCTGACCTTCGTCCAGCCGCCGCACACCTCCGTCGAGCTTGCGGATGCCCAATTGTCCCGGGTGGACTGGATCGTTGCGAACAGCGGCTCGCTTCAAGATGAGCTGGCGGCCTTGTTTCCGAACCAGGAGAGCAAGCTTGCCAAAGTTCACCTTGGCACGGACGTCGCCCGTTTCCGCCCGGCGTCTCGGGCAAAGAAGGAACGGTTTCAAAAGAAATACCGGCTTCGCGGAAGCTTTCAAGTGCTTTTTATCGGCCGGATTATCGAGAGAAAAGGGATCTCCGTACTGATCAACGCTGTCCATTCAGCCAGAAAAAAAGTGCCCGGAGCCCGGCTGCTTATTGCCGGCAAAGCCCGGTGCAAGAGCTATAAAACCGAGCTGGGCAGGCAGGCCGGAAAACTCGGTGTACCTGTGAAGTTTTTGGGCCACATTCCTCACGCCAAGCTGCATGAAATTTACTGGCTCGCGGATTGTTTCGTATGCCCGTCGCAAGAGCATGAAGCTTTCGGGCTTGTCAACGTGGAAGCTATGGCTTCCGGCATCCCGGTTGTTGCTTCGGCGAACGGCGGCATCAACGAAATCATTCGCAGCGGCCATAACGGAATTACCGTCAAAGATTATAAAGATCCGGAATCATTTGCAAGAACGATCGTGGAAGTCGCAGCAAATCAAGCATGGGCGAAAAATCTGGCAAAACAGGCGCGCAAGGACGCCGTACAGCGCTTCAGCTGGCAGGCGGCGGCCCAGTCATTAGCCGAGTTTTACAGAACGCAGCTGGAGGAAGGACATGAAGCAGAAACTGCGAAGATATATTTACAGCAAATGGGCCAAAACGGTAGCGATTCAAGCTTCCGAGAAGCTGAGGCCGAGCATTCCCGCGACGAAGCGGATGACCGGCGAATCGCTGGAGCAGATGCTTGGCAGCCATAAAATGGTCTATGTCAAGCCCGACGTAGGTACGTTCGGGAACGGGGTGATGCGGGTAGATTGGCAGCCGGAGGCGGAGCATCCTTACTCGTATCAGTCCGGGGAAATCAAAAGACGCTTCAAGCATTTTGACAAGCTGTACGCTTCAATTGTTCAAAAAACGCGCAATCGTCCTTATCTCGTTCAAAAAGGCATACATTTGTTAACATATAAAGGGAGCCGTTTTGATCTAAGAGTCATGGTGCAGCAGTCCCCCCAGCGGAAATGGGAAGCGACCGGAATCATCGGGAGGGTGGCTCATCCCCGTAAAATCGTGACGAATTTCCATAACGGCGGAACGTTGAAACCGGCGGAAGCTCTGTTTGCCGGCTACATGAACGCAACCGAGCGGGAGCAGTTTATCGGCCGTCTGCGGACGTTGGGAGTCCAGGTTGCCAGAGCCATGCATGCCCGGCACCCGGGAGTTAAGGAAATCGGTCTCGACGTAGCGGTCGATAAAAAGCTGCACCCGTGGATTTTGGAGGTCAACACATCGCCCGATCCGTACATTTTTCGCAAGCTGAAAGACAAGCGCATTTTCGCCAAAGTGATCCGGTACGCCAGATGGCACGGCCTGTACACTCCGGTGAAGAAAAAAACGCCCCTGCGCAAGGGGCGATAAGGAACTGTCAGAGCTGCATCCTCCTTGGGGTGCAGCTTCGCTATTGCAGCGTTAAAGATTTGCAGGAAATCAGCGTCTCCAGCTCGACAGCCGAGACCGGCGGGCTTAGCAAATAGCCTTGAATCGTGTTGCATTTCGTTTCCCGCAATATTTCCAGCTGGCTGATTTCTTCGACACCCTCGGCGACGACCTGCAGATTGAGCGTATGGCCGAGATGGATAATCGCGTGCGTAATCGCCAGATCGTTGTGGTCTCGAGGACGAATAGCCGATGCCAAAATCGTCGATCGAAATGGAAATGCCCAGCGTGCTTAATTTTTCCAGAATCGACACGGTTTTGTCCAGGTTGTGCATGATCGAGCTTTCCGTAATTTCGAATTCCAGAAAACTGGGATCCAGGCGGGTCTGCTCAATAACGCGAATGACTTTATCGGCAAAATCCGGCTCCTGAAATTGGCACGGCGAAATGTTGACGGCCAACTGGTAGTTGATGATTCCGGCTTCCAGCCATTTTTTCTTTTGCAGGCATGCATGGCGCAGCACCCATTCGCCCAGCGGTATGATCAAACCGCTCTCTTCGGCGAGAGGAATGAATTCGCTTGGCTGAATGATCCCGTGAATCGGATGGTTCCATCTGACCGGCGCCTCCAGGCAAATGATTTCACCGCTCGAAAGATCGAGCCGGGGCTGGTAGTACAGCGTCAGTTGGTCCTTCTGGATCGCCCTGCGCAATTCGGTCTCCATGCGGACTTGCCGGATGGGATGCACCGCCATCATGCCGTCGAAGGCGACCTGCTTGTTTTTCCCCGTATGTTTGGCGGCAAAAAGAGCAAGATCGGCTTGCTTGAGCGCTTCTTCCAGCGTATCGGGACGGATATCGATCGTGCTGCTGCCGATGCTGGCATTGACGTAGCATTCTTCGCCCGCAATGTCGAACGGCTGTATAAAGACTTGCTGCACCTGTTCCAGGCCGGCGGCCAGCTGCCGTTCGGATGGCGCCTGCATAAGCAGCAAAAATTCGTCGTCACCGGAGCGGATCGCATGTATGCACGAAGGAACGGCGAGCAGCCGGCGGGCGACTTCCTTCAGCAGGAAATCGCCGGACAAGTATCCGAGCGAAATGTTCAGATCGCGAAAACGATCGATATCGAGCAGTATAATAGTCCGAAAAGAGGCCGCTTTTCCTTGCCGAAGGACGCGGACGGATGAATCCAGCAAAGCCAGCAGCTCTTTCCGGCGATGAATCCGGGGTACCGTTTGGAACGAATGTTGTGCGGCAGCAGGCCGTTTATCTCCCAGGACGGCTCCTAGCATTCTCGATGCGGCTTCACGCAACAGGCTACCGACTGATTTCAATAAGATCACTCATTCCACTTCATAATTAGTCATTCAATAATGATAAAACGAACTGCAAACGGATACAACATCACAATCAGGTGGTAATGGAAAAATATAGTCAATTAAACATACAATTTGTAATTGATTGGCGAAATCCGGCTGTCTGAAAAAAATATTGTGTTGCTTTCGCCTTGCATATTGACAAAATCGGGAACCGGATGAGAAAATGTACGCGTGTACATTTTAATGAACGGCTCCCTTTTTGAAGCAGGTTAGGGAATCGTCGTGGAGGCTTGACATGGTAACAAGAAAAGAGGTCGCCGAGCTGGCAGGGGTTTCTGAAGCGACTGTATCCCGGGTATTCAACGGTGTGGGGCCGATGAAGCCCAAGACGAGGGAGCGCGTGCTGCAAGCGGCCAAGGAGCTTGATTATCACCCGAATGCGATCGCGCAGAGCTTTGCCCGCAGGCGCAGCGGCAATTTGGGTGTCGTGCTGCCGTACGTGCCGAAGGTGCATCTTTTTTCCACGTATTATTTCTCGGAAATATTGAGCGGCATAGGCGAGGAAGTGAAACAGCAGGGCTATGACATGCTGCTTATGTTTCTGTCGCCGGACGATGAGATCGACTACACCCGGCTGCATCGTTCGCAGAAGGTGGATGCCTGCGTCATACTCGGCTCCCAGGATACGCCGGCCCAGCGCCAGTCGCTGCAGCAGCTTCATGAGCAGAGGTTCCCTTTTTGTCTCGTTAACCAGCGTTTTGAGGGGATGCCGCTGAGCGTTGTGGACGCGGATCATGTGCAGGGCAGCTACCTGGCGGTCCGCCATTTGCAGGAATCCGGCTTCCGCCGGATCGCTTTCCTGAACGGTTCGCCTCCTTATTCGAACAGCAAGGACCGGCTGGAGGGGTACTTGAAAGCGATGGACGCAGCGGGGCTGGACGTATCGCCGTCATGGCTGCTGGAGGGCAACTACAGCAGAAAGAGCGGCTACGAAGCCGCTGCGGCTTTATGGGAGCGGCGGCACGAGGTGGACGCCGTCTTCGCGGCCAACGACCGCATGGCGATCGGGCTGATGCAGGGGCTGCGCGAGCGGGGCTGGACGGCGGGGCGGGATTTTGCCGTTGTCGGCTGCGACGACTCCGATGCCGCGAAGCTGAGCGATCCGCCGCTGACCAGCGTGAGCGTGCCCTTTTTTGAAATGGGCAAGAGAGCGGCGCGCGGCGTGCTGGAGCAGGTGCCGGGCGGCGTCGAAGCGGCCGGGCCTTTTCAGATCAAGCTGCCCACCGGGCTTGTGGTGCGTCAATCTTCGCAGAACAACAACTGAGACATTTCCAGGGGACTATCCGGGGCCGCGGTTCGCCGGTTCAACGGACAGAATTCCGGGACATGCATGAATCCGATACCGAAGAGGAGGAAATGGGAATGAAGTCTTTTAACGTAGGTATGGTCGGTTACAAGTTTATGGGGAAGGCGCACAGTCATGCGTACCGGGATTTACATATGTTTTTCCCGCAAACGGCCGTACCGAAAATGAAGCTCATCTGCGGCCGTGATGAAAACGGTGTCAAAACTGCAGCCGAGCAGTTCGGCTGGGAAGGGCACGTCACCGATTGGCGCGAGCTGGTCACGCATCCGGATATCGACATCGTCGATATCAATGCGCCGAGTGACGCGCACAAGGAAATCGCGCTTGCTGCGGCCAAGGCCGGCAAGCATCTGTTCTGCGAGAAGCCGCTGGCGCTGACCCTTGCGGACGCAAGGGAAATGCTGCAGGCGGCTGAGACGGCCGGGGTGAAGCACATGGTCGGCTTCAACTACAGGTTCGCTCCGGCGGTGCAGCTGGCGAAAAAGCTGGTGGCCGACGGCCGGCTCGGCCAGATTTATCATTTCCGCGCCTGGTTCCTGCAGGACTGGATCGTCGATCCGGACTTCCCGCTCGTCTGGCGCTTGCAGAAGGAAGTCGCCGGTTCCGGCTCGCACGGCGACCTGGGCGCACACCTGATCGATCTGGCGCACTTCCTGATCGGGGAAATGACGGAGGTCATCGGCATGAGCGAGACGTTCATCAAAGAACGCCCGATGCCGGCCTCGATGACAGGTCTCAGCGCGAAGGGCAGCAAGGATGCCCCCCGCGGGCCTGTTACGGTCGACGACGCGACGCTGTTCATGGCGCGTTTTGCCGGCGGCGCTCTCGGCAGCTTCGAAGCGACGCGTTTCGCTCCCGGGCACCGCTGCACGAACGCTTTTGAAATCAACGGCAGCAAGGGCAGCGTGAAGTTCGACTTTGAGCGGATGAACGAGCTGCAGGTTTATTTTACGGACGATGCGGAGGATGTGCAGGGCTTCCGCCGCGTGCTGGCAACCGATCCTTCGCACGCCTACATGGATGCCTGGTGGCCTCCAGGCCATACGATCGGATACGAGCATACGTTCCTTCACGAGGTTGTGGAGCTGATGAACGCGCTGTCGGAAGACCGCCAGCCGGTTCCGAATTTTGTGGATGGCGTGAAATGTCAGGAAGTGCTGGAAGCCGTCGATCAATCGATCGCCGAGCGCCGGTGGGTGCGAATCAGCGAAGTTTAAAACAGATTGGCCAGAAACGAGAGGAGATTGCCGGATATGAGCAAACAAGCGTTAGTCGTATGGGGTGGATGGGACGGCCATCAGCCGGAGGAAGTAGCGGGCATTTTGGGCGGCGTATTGCGCGAAGAAGGCTTCCAGGTCGAAATTTCCGACACGCTGGACAGTTTCAAAGACGCCGAACGGCTGAAAAGCGTCGATCTGATCGTTCCCGTCTGGACGATGGGCAAGATCGAGAAGGAGCAGCTTGCTCCCATGATCGCCGCCGTTCAGGAAGGCGGTACGGGAATTGCCGGCTGCCACGGCGGAATGGGGGATTCGTTCCGCAACGAGGTGGAGTATCAGTACATGGTCGGCGGCCAGTGGGTAGCCCATCCCGGCAACGACGGCGTTACCTATACCGTGCGAATTAAGGACGCAGCGCATCCTTTGACCGAGGGGATCGAAGATTTTGTCGTTGTCTCGGAAAAATATTACATGCATATCGACCCGGCGATTCAGGTGCATGCCGTGACCGATTTCGGCGATGTGGAAATGCCGGTGGTCTGGACGAAAACGTACGGGCAAGGCAAGGTTTACTATTGCTCGCTCGGGCACCAGGCGAACATAGTAAGCATGCCGCAGACACTTGAATTGATGCGCCGCGGGATGCTTTGGGCGGTCAGATAAGCGACAGATCAGGAGGATGGAACTGGAATGAAGAAGATCAAGGTTGGCATCATCGGATGCGGCAATATCAGCGCGATATATATGACCAATATTCCGAAATTCGCTCATTTGGAGCTGGCTGCATGCGCGGATTTGGACCTCGCGCGGGCCAAAGCGAGAGCGGAAGAATTTGCGATCGCCAAAGCGTATTCCGTTAGCGAGATTTTGGCCGATCCGGACATAGACATCGTGATCAATTTGACGATTCCGGCGGCGCACGCGGAAGTGTGCCTGCAAGTGCTGGAAGCGGGCAAGCACGTATATGTGGAAAAGCCCTTGGCGGTAACCCGCGAGGACGGGCAGCGCATTCTGGAGAAGGCGCGCAGCAAAGGGCTGCTTGTCGGCAGCGCGCCGGACACGTTCCTCGGCGGCGGCATTCAGACGTGCCGCAAGCTGATCGAAGACGGCTGGATCGGCACGCCGGTGGCGGCGACAGCCTTCATGATGGCCAGGGGCCACGAGTTCTGGCACCCCGATCCCGAGTTTTATTATCAACTGGGCGGCGGGCCGATGTTCGATATGGGGCCGTATTATTTGACGGCGCTCGTTGCTTTGCTGGGACCGATCCGCCGCGTGACGGGTTCCGCGGGCATCAGTTACCCGGAGCGGACGATTACGAGCCAGAAGAAATACGGCCAAAAAATCCAGGTCGAAGTGCCTACGCACGTAGCCGGCGTGCTTGATTTCCACAGCGGAGCGATTGCCACGCTGGTCACGAGCTTCGATATTTCGGGAGGCACCAAGCTTCCGAATATCGAAATCTACGGCAGCCGCGGCACATTGCGCGTCCCTGATCCGAATACGTTCGGCGGGCCGGTTTATTTGCACAGGCACGGCGGCGACTGGGAGCCGATTCCGCTGACTCACGGCTATACGGACAACTCGCGCGGGCTGGGCGTAGCCGCGATGGCTCATGCGCTGCTGGACGGCGACACCGGGGCGCACCGCGCGAACGGCGAATTGGCGTACCATGTACTGGAAGCGATGCATGGGTTTCATGACGCATCTGCCGAAGGCAAGCACTACATCATGCAAAGCAGCTGTGAAAAGCCTGCACCCCTTCCGGTATTTTCCGGACTATAATAGTTTTACAACACTCCCCTCTCCTTCGTGCGAGGGGGTGTTTTTTTATGCGGAGCGATAGGCGGTGGCGAGGGATAAACCGGTGCCGGAGTAACACTGAATATACATGTATCAGTAGTAGTTATTTTTAAAAGTATTCAGGCTGTTGAACCCCCCCCGCGTTAGTGGCGATAACTACAATCTGCCCGGCTGTACGAAGAAAACCTGCAAAAATACATGAATTTGCGTCCTTGATCGCTGGCCACGAACAATTCCTGCAATTGTGCAGGCTTTTCAGCGCGGACAGGGGCTCAGGTTCACTTTCAGCAAAAATTCCTGCACTTTTGCAGGCTTTTCGCAAAAATAAGCTAATTTCGGAGGAAAAACCTGCACTTTCGCAGGTTTTTCCCTACGACGATGTCTACTGCCCATTTTGTTCAGTTCAGCGACTCACAAGAAGAGACTAACGCCCAGAAAAAGCGGCTGTCCCTCCAATTAGTGCCTCACTGTTTCCCATAGCCCTAACTGAGTGTCACGACTTTCCAGGGCAGCCTGAAAAACAGCAACTGGACAGAGCTAATAAAGAACGTGTCCGACGGTTAGATCAATTAGGCTTAAAGCTCGACAATATCCGGTCTGTGCAGAACGATACCAATTTGTATCATAAACGTTTCCCGTATAAATAAGATGTTCGGACAATGGCATGATGATGGACGATTTTTAGGGTATTAAACAGCGGCAGTTTAGGACTGATTGTCCCGTCCATGGCTGCCGCTTTATGCGCCCGGCCCCGGGGCTCGATTGGCGCGCGGATTATTCCAGATGTTCCTTAAGTGTGTCGACAAGCCCGTTCTGGATGTCTGCGTTGCTGTGCTGCCAAATAATTTCAAAAAGAACGCCCAGCCCCGGAAGCACGCGTTCTTCTCCGCCGATGGATTCCTCAATAATTTCCTGAAGCTCGTCGTTCGATTTATTTTGGACGCGCTGGATGATAGCCTGTCTTAAGGTGATGTTCATGCAAGAACCTCGCTTCCCTTTCGTTATCTTTTCTAATATGCTCAAGTTTGCGCGGCTTCATGCTTTATGCTTTTTTTCGAAAGTGAGATGCCGCCTGATGTATGTTATAATTGAACTTATGTCAAAAGCAGGGAAGGATGGACGCGAATGAAGAAACAGTTCGCCGTTATCGGCATAGGCAGGTTCGGTTCGAGTGTTGCCAAAACTTTGTCGCAGTTCGGATTTGAGGTTCTTGCCATCGATGACCGGGAAGCGGTCGTACAGGAAATTTCACCTCTAGTCACTCATGCGGTTCAAGCCGATTCGACGGACGAGGACGCGCTCCGGGCTCTAGGCATACGCAATTTTGACGTTGTTATCGTAGCGATCGGGGAGGACATCCAGGCCAGCATTTTGACTACGCTCATTTTAAAAGAAATGGGCATTGCTACGATCGTAGTGAAAGCTGTGAACGAACTGCACGGAAAAGTGCTGAAAAAAATCGGCGCGGATAAAGTCATTTTTCCGGAAAGAGATATGGGCCAGCGCGTCGCTCACCACCTGATTTCATCGAATATTTTGGACTATATCGAGCTTTCCGCCGATTACAGCATCGTGGAGGTTCAAGTTTCGCGGCAAATGATTGGCAAAAGCCTGCGGCATCTCGACATTCGCGCCAAATACGGCTGCAACGTCATCGCTATCAAGCAGGGCCAAAACCTGATCATCCCGCCGAGCGCTGAAGAGCCGCTTAAGGAGCATGATATTTTGGTCATCGTAGGGAAAAATACGGATCTTCAAACTTTTGAAGTGACTTTTGCGGAGTAGAGATCATGATACATATTGAAATTATGTCGGTACAAAACCCCCGCGTCAAAGAATGGGCGCAGCTGCTGGATCGCCGCGGCAGGGACAAGCAGGGGAAATATTTGATCGAAGGCTACCACTTGGTGGAGGAAGCGGTTCGGGCGGGAGCACCCGTGCTGAGCGTTATTTACAGCAAGGAAAAAGGTTTGCCCGGCAGCCTGGCGGAAGCGGTACCCGCTCATGTGGAGCGGATAGCGGTGAGCCAGGCTGTGCTGGAAAAATGCTCGGATACGCAGACGCCGCAGGGGGTTTTGGCCGTTGTAGCCAAGCAAGGCCTGACTGCGGAGGAGCTGCTTGCGGCCGGGCCGGATTTGGCGGTCGTCCTGGACGGCGTCCAGGACCCCGGCAATCTCGGCACGATCATACGCAGCGCGGATGCGGTCGGCGCCGGCGCCGTCGTGATCGGCCGCGGCACGGTCGATCTGTACAATCCCAAGGCGATCCGCTCGACGATGGGATCGCTTTATCATCTGCCGATCGTGGAGGCAGATTTGTTGGAGCTGCTGCCGCGCGCGCACGAACGCGGTGTGCGGCTTGTCACCACGAGCCTGCAAGCGCAGCGCTCGTGCTACGAAACGGACCTGCGCCGGCCAACATGGCTGGTCATGGGCAACGAGGCCAAGGGGGTCTCGCCGGAGGTGGCGGCGCTGTCGGATGTGCAGGTCATCATCCCGATGCAGGGTCAGGCCGAGTCGCTCAACGTCGCCATGGCCGCGACGGTGCTGCTGTTCGAGGCTTCGCGGCAGCGGCTTGTGTGACCAAACAATAATTCCTGTGTGTGTGAGTTATAACCTAAATTGAGACTGATTATAAGATAGTTTGAGACTGATTATAACATCAAAACGAGACAACCAGATGGCATCAAAACCCTTGTAATACAAGGATTTTGATGCCATCTGGTTTATATATGAAGATGATGCGGAAGCGACGCCGAAATCCAAAGCGAACGCGTATGGTTCATGAACCGCGCGCCTAATGTGCTGACGGTGACTTTGCCGGTCACCATACATCTGACTTAAGAACTTGAACCAAATATAGGACTGACTGTGAGTTGGTTTGACATACTTTTCCTTTTTTTGAATATATAATTATCGTTACGAGCAGCGGTACGATGTCTTGCCCTTAAGTTAACATAACTTTTGACTGCTGCATCATTTATAGGGGGGTGACCCGAAAAAAGGCTGCACCAAGCCAGTTGGTATTTATTCTACACTCCCACGGGGAGATCATCATCATGGTGGCGATGGGAGCGGATCGGGAAGAAGCGCTGTTGAGTGCCTTGCAGTCGAAAAGCTGGACGACCTTCCGCGATACCGCATTTGCCGCTTGGAAGGCCAAGCACGCCAGACTCCAGCCGAGCGCATCGGTTGTGGATGGATTTGGAGGGCAAGGATACTTTGACGCTTCGAAGCTTCGAAGCCTGGAACGAGAGGAACTGATTCGCCAAACGCTGTATTGGATCATCGGCGTGCAATTCGATCCCACGCCTTCGGAAGTCGGACAGATTGTGGAGAAGCTCGTCCGCATAGAGCAGGCGCAATTACCCGACATGTTCCGGCACCTCTCGAATGACGAATGGGAGACGGCAGGCAGTGATTTCCTCGCGTTTCTCCAACTGATTAAAAAAAGGAGTGAGGTTTTTATGGCGTTAGTATTTAATAATGCAAATGTTGAACATGGGAAGTCTTACACTTTCACGTTCAACCAGAAGGTTTCTGATGTAACCGTGGGAATTCAGGGCTATTCTGTGAGATATCCTAGTAGTGACAACCATGTCCGGAAAATCAATGTCAACGCAGAAATTGCAAGTATATCTGGACAACAGGTGACAGTAACCGCAACCTGTGTAATGCATGACGATTCCAATAACTATGCCTATGGAAGTGTTGATATCACATGTATAGCAGTTGTATGATACCTCCTGCATGTTTCTCGTTGATGTATAAAATCAGAAAAGGAGTGGAGTGAAATGGCTTTTAAGAGTCTGAGTCAAACAGTAGGACATGGTAAGACACATACCTTTACGTTTCCATCAAAGGTGGCAAGTGCTAGTACATTAGTGCAAGGATATACGATGGAATATTCTAATAGTGACAACCATGTCAGAGAACAGAAAGTCAAAGCATCAATTATTTCCGTATCGGGAAATAATGTATCGGTATCTGCTACATGTGAGATGTATGATGATTCCAACAATCGTGCACCTGGAAATGTTGATATTTTATGCCTGGCTGAGCTTGAATAAACTAGGACGGCCTAACCTGCTATAACTCAAGAAGTAAAGGAGTGGAATATGATGGCGATAGTATTTGTAAGTCAGGCTGTAAGCAACGGAGATTCCGCCACATTTATATTTCAACAAGAATTGTTAAGCGCAACGGCGTTTGTACAAGGGTATCAACTTTCATATCCTAGGAGCGACAACCACTTAAAAAAGGCAACTGTCAAATGTGAAACTACTGTTAAAGGTAAACAAGTAACAGTAAAGGCAATATGTCAGGGAAATGATAGCAGCGGCAACAATGCAACCGGTACTATTAATATAACGTGTGTCGTAGAGATGTAATTAATAAATAAGGTACACAGCGAATAATAATAGGGTTTCATATGTAATCAGCATATGGAGCCCTATAATATCGTATCCAAGCTAAGTGGGAGGCTTGACATGGGAGAAAAAAATAACACCATGAATCAAATTCAGATACCTGAAATACGAACATTCCAATTTGACAGCAAATCGGTCGGCGATATAAAAAACAGTGTCAACCTTTTTCGTGGAGATGTCAATTTCAGTGAGAATATCGTCAGCTTGAGCGGCAGAAACGGATTGGATGTCAATGTGACCGCTATTTATCTTAGCAATGTCCAATCACAGATAAACAAAACAAATGAACAAGCCCCTACCGGAATAATGGGGTTGGGCTGGGAGATGCCATATGACAGGATTTACAGGGAAAACAGCAATGCCTATGAGACTCCTGACATCAATTACACGCTGGAAACGGGCGGAAATGCTCTGGCGTTGGTCAGGACAACAGTAGAAATATCTTTGTTTGATTTGCCTTCTACTTCAAAATTACTTCTGGCAGAGGGAAAAATATCACATGAACTAGCCGGTCTATTTCATAAAAACGGGATACGTATAGGTACTAATGCCAAGGTATGTTATCGGCAGGCACATGAAAATTGGCTTGTAACCGACTATGCGAATGAGACGCAGTATAAAATCCTACCGAAGGATGAGAGGTTGCTGGTATACGATGGAGGACTGGGGTATGAAACGGTAGACTATCAATTCTGGAAAATATCCTACTATCCCGACTTTGAACGCTGGGTTGTAATAAAAGAGAATGGAATCACCTATTCCTTTGGCGGAGGGGTGTGCATAGACAATAATGGCAATAAGACCTGTGGACAGAACCAGATACAATGGGGGGTGCGCTGGGGCAACTGGATAGGAAGCAGCAGTCTTACAGATGGCCAGGAACAGTATCCCAGAGTATGGAATATGCATACTGCATCAAGCCTTTGGGGTGATACCATTCAATATGAGTACGAAACTGTAGAGCAAAAGGTTGGAAGCGAAAGTGGCAGGGTATATACAAAGGCGTGCTACTTGAAAAGTATAACTGACGTATTTGGGAGGAAGGTCATTTACTTTTATAGAGACAAGGAAATCACGGAGTATGCTGATCCTCATAAGGAAGTACCGGATAACAGTCCCAATCCCTATCAGGATTGCTATGAGACCAAGTATCTTGACAGCATCCAGGTTCATGGCGTAAACGGGCATCGTCTTTTCTCGGTGCAATTTGATTTCAGCATCAAAAATGTATCGGATGACAGCAGCAACCCTCACTTCAATAAGCGCTATTTGACAAATATGGTGAGAAAAAACCCTGATGGAAATTCACTGCCGGGCATCCTATTTGAGTATATCTGGACGAATGACCCCAATCAGCATAGAGGGGGCGTCAGGAAAATCACATATCCCGATGGAGGAAGTGTTACATACACATACGAAAAAAATGTACTGAAGCTGTGTGACAGGAGCATGCAGATTGATAACCCATGGCCGGGCAAAGGTTCTCCAAGAATATGGTATGGCAGCGATTATGCTGTAGTGATATGGTACAGTGAGGACAACAGCATCATGCGTTTGACGGTATATTCCTGGGTAGGGAAATGGTATGGATGGTCATGGGCTGTTAATGGCAGTGGAGATATTCAAGAAAACATAGATATTGAAAGCTTGAATGTGCAAACGGGAGATGATTTTTTTGCATTGCTGTACAAAACGGAAGGCACTTCGTTTCCAGTGAACAAGGTCTTTGTATTTCACAAAAACGAATGGTGCCAAGGACAGTGGCATCTGCCTTATGAAGCGAGTTTTAATTACAATAAATGGCTTCCGCAGTCTGTTGCGGGAGACAGCTTCGTTATTGTATATAACGCGTCAGAGAATGCCCCGGATAACAAAATGACAAGACTGAGTTGGGATATGTTGCAAAAAAAATGGATAGAGGAAGATTTGGGAGCATGCCCCAATCCTAATCGCAGTGATGTTTCTTTGACCGCAGGAAACGGGTATTACATTGTTATGGACTGCCCCCGAAATGATTCGCAAAACAACAGAATGCAAATGTTCTACCGGGATGGTAAAGGCGAGTGGCATAATGGTCCACAGTACTCTCCCACCCAGATAAAACTGGCCAGAAATTCATCGGGTAGTCCTTTTTACCAGTGGGCAGCAGGGCAGTCCATGGCAGCGTTTGCATATATAAGCTATTATTATACCACCGGTTGTGAATATAACCTGTTGATATTTCAATGGGACGAAGGATTCACAACGATCCGGCAGCAGACGCAAGCACAGAAATTTTACATGTACACCTCCATACTGCCTTGGATTTCGACGGGGATTATCGAGGACAGTCTTGTTGCCAGTGGCCCGTTCCTGTACCGCTATAATGGGGCTGAGTGGAAAGGGAAAAGCATGGATCAGGGCTCATCGGACAGCAAAATGGTATTTAATTGGTATGGCTATGCCGAGGATTTGATTTTGTCTTCAAGAGTGGATCAATCCTACCATACCGATCCGGTAGCTAAGTACCATTTGTACCAGCCTGCATCAGGCACCGGTTCATATGATATGCCCGGCGATATGCCGTGGCATGACAAATATAAATATAAGCTGCAATACTACCCCACAGCTGGTGCAGATTATGTGACTTTCGATAAGGAAATTTTTTATCGCGGTACAAACTGGGTTAAGCCGGACGGTAATAATCCCATACAGAATCCTGTTTATATCATGCCCAATATAGTGGATACCCGGGCGGTAATAAATGTTGCCCCTGAGATTATAATAGCCCTGAACTGTAACGATGAGGGTAATCCCATAAGCACTACGGCTTATTACTTGTCGGATGGCAAGGTAAGCAGAAGTGAGAATATCTATATCAACCGGAATGGCAGTATGAAAGATGCCGTGTATTACCAGATTGTCGGGAAAATAGCCGAAAGCATACAAACAGGTCTTGAAGTAAATTTAAATGGCAAAGCACCTTCAAGGGGGGGAATGCTTGCGCTATATGCCAAAGGTGAAAAGTTTGAAGAAGCCGGCAGCATACAGCTTAATAAATACATCAGCAATCATATTGCAGGAAGTATTGAGGATTATCCGGTAACCTCCATTGCGATCAATGACGGATATAACACTGACTATACAAGCTACCAGTATAATTTCCAGAGTGCTTTGGCAGACCCCTCATGTACGGTTGCAAAATACTATGAGGTAAAAGCTTTATACGGAAGCGGAACCGGCAAATATGGATATACGGTCTACAATTATTTCAATGGAATTATGCCTGATGTGAACACCCATGCATATCCATCCACTTTGGAAGGAAATGACGAGCAGAATTATTACAGCTTGTTAGATGGCATGCTATACAAGAAAAAGTCATACAACAATGAAGATAAGTGTGTGGAAGCTGTCACCACTTCGTGGAGGGCATATACAACAAGGTCGGATGGACAGAATCTATATACATTGGTTAACGGGTATGTCAGGATGCGTGGTGAAACGGCTATAACGGATGGGGTAGAGAACACTGCGGTATACCAGCAAAACCTTGTAAACGGTCAGGATTCACTTGTGCAAACAAGCAATTATAATGTAAATGGGCAAGAGGAAATCATCAGCACAGAAAACAAATACCTTTTTGAAGGATATGAAATTGCGACAGGTTTAAACTATCTTACTCCTGTGATCCAGGAGAAAAGCATGGTAGATGGAATTATAATCGGTGTGAAAGTGGAAACGTGGAAATTATGGGAACAGGATACAGGCGAAGAAATCCTTCAGATTCCTGCATCATGGAAACAGTATATGCTGAGTACATATACCGACACACCCGATTTCCCATTCCAAAGTGAAAGCATACCTACCCAATGGGTGCAGGTAGCTGAGACGGTAAAACGGACCAGTAAAGGCTTGCTTTGCGAAATGATTGATATTGACGGCATAAAACAGGTTGCAAAGTATGATGAGAAACAAATGCTGGCAATTGCAGGTTTTGTAAATGCAAATGCAGATGAGGTGCTGTTCGGCAGCTTCGAAGAATATGAGAATACGCATGATTGGCAGTTTGATGCCAATGCCCGATTGGTGATAGGTGAGGGCCACTGTGGCAAAAACAGTGTAGAAATAAGGCCGGGAGCAGCTTTAGATGGTCTCAAGACCAAGCTGGAGATAGCTAGGTGCAGCAATGCTTACCTTGTGAGCTTTTGGATAAAGACACCGGATGGCTTTGATGGCGACACAGGAGAAGCGGGCTGCCATGTCATACTGAAAAAAGATCAGCAGGAGATATCAAGACAGATATCGGTCATACCACCTACAAGTATGGAGTGGAGCTATATAAGCAGCAGGATTGCTGTTCCACAAACGGAGGAGGGGGGAAGACTTGAGATTGAAATCTACTTTGATAACAACAAAACAACCCAAAGTTACCTCTTGGATGATATAAGGTTTTCACCTTTCCTGTGCACGTACAACGGTATGGTGTATGATCCGGATTATTGCCTTACACTTGCCCAGTTGGGTTCAAACAGAGAAGTAATTCGCTATATATTTGATGAATATCAAAGGACGATAGGCATACAAGGGCCTGATGATAATATGGCGAAGGTTTCCAGTACAGCTTATTCAAGGCAAAGAAACCATTCATTTGATCCCTTGTATCCCAATAGCACCTTGGAAGTTCAGGCACGTTTGGGCGGTAGGTACATTGATTTCTACAGCTATCCTGACTGGCAGCAGTTTTTTGAAACTGATGTCCCTGGGCAGTTTGAAATAAATGAAGGTACACTTTGCTATCTCGGACATGAAAGCATAAGTCTTGATATGATAAGGCCAGACTATCAGAATAACTATTGTGTCTGTATTAGTATGGAAGGATTGTCACAAAAGGAAAGCATACAGATGGACGAAGATCGTATAGCACAAATGAACAGCGGTGGAATGCCGCCAAAGCTGATGGAGAAATTTGCTTCACTGGCAGCTAAAATCAGCATACATCCTGTGATCATGGACAGAAAATGGCAGATACAATTATCCGACCGTCCCGTCCTATGCATAGACTATGATGGAAAAGAATTTATCATCACCAGAGAAGCACCTATCATTACGGATGTAGGGGTACGTATAGGCGATAGTATGCAGGTATTATGGAATGCTGCCTCAGGACAGTGGGAGCTGTACGACTATTCTGTATCAAGCTCTGCTGTTATGACAAAGCTGCAGCCGGAAATGAAAATAACCAACTGGCTCGTCATTGTGTCTCAAAATACCTTATTGTTTTATGGAGACGGCATCCAGATATTTGGGTATAACGCGCAGCAGCAAATATCCGGAAGGTTTGGCCTTTTGCTGTCCCAACCTGTTGCGCTGAGCAATATCATGGCTGTAAAAGAGCCAATTACAGGTTTAGTATATACAGACGGATCAGGCAAGACAAGGCAAACCCAACAGCTAATAGATGGAAAATCTCTAGTATCGGGAGTCGTTTATGATGATATAGGGCAGGAGGCATGTACGACAAAAGAAGCACAGCTGGCACCGGAAGAGGCAATATCCGTATTAGCCTATCGCAAAGACTTTGCTGTCATGAACTGGGAAAATGGCACAATGGGAGGAGAAGTAGGCCTTTATTACAGCCCGGGTGGTGATGGCTACTCTGACGATGAAGGCTATCCATTTTCACGAAAAGTCTATGAGGCATCACCCTTGGGGCGTGAAATTGCTGTAGGAAAGCCGGGCAGCACCTATGCAGTCAACCTGGCGAGCAATCATTACAAGACCATTACCTATCATGCAAATACAGGGCAGGAACCGCTCCAATTGCCGGTTGGACAGTATCTTGTCCAGACAACAAAGGATGAAAATGGCAGGGTACAAATGCGTATAACAGATAAGCGCGGAACCCAAATTGCCGAGATTAAAAACGCGCAGCAGGCCGATAATGCCATAAGCACCTATGAAGAGCATTATTCCTACACAGCAGAGTTTTCTGGAGTTACAAGAACAATTTTGCCGCCTAACTGGTATCGTTCACCACAAGACGAGAGCAGCAAAACTGTCATGAAAATCCAAAACAAGTATAACCTGTTGGGTCAACTGGTAGAAAAAAGGATGCCGGATGCCGGTTCTGAGCCTGGAAACGGTATGTATAATTATGTATACACCACTTCCGGAAAGCTGCGATTTATGCAAAACCCGGAGGGCTATGCAGCAGCCAGGCCGTATATTTTATACTGGCTGTATGATACGATAGGCCGTGTTCTCGCTGTAGGAGTTTCATATTATAATGGCAGCCTTGATACACTTTGGCAGTATGCTGATGAAACGGGATGGCTTCCCCCAGATACAGAATACCTGCATTTCAAGCAATACGTATATGACAGCAATCCCGGCTGTCCCGATGGAAATCCAAATCCGGATCAAATAGGCAGGATGACCGAAGTTACTGTATATGAACAGGAAAGTAATGGTGAGATCATGTCAGTGGAAGAATTCATGTATGATATAAACGGCAATGTGACCGACTACTCCATATACGCTCCTTCCTTTGGCAATGAGAAGTATTTGACAAAATACCAATACGATAACCTTGGAGATGCAGTCGAAATACGGTATCCCGCAGGGGATATCAACATCTGCTACAGCTATGACAATATAGGCAGGTTGTGTGCGATAGGAACAGAAGAGCAACCGAATTGCCATGCTGAACTTGCCTATTCCGCTTATCAAATGCTCGGCTCTGAAACCATACACGGAGCTGGGGATATGAAAATTCAGAGGAATTACAGCTACAATTCTCCAGGGTGGATAACCGGTACGGAGGACAGGTATTTTAGGGAAAGAATCTATTATAGTGAAAATGGATACAATGGTGCGGCATACTACAATGGAAGGATTGCCTCAGTAGAAAGCCGGTATTTGATGCTCGATACCGAAGGATTATTTCCGCCATCCTATGAATACCGTTATGCCTATGATGGATTAGGGAGGCTGGGAACAGCACAAAACACAGCCGACGATGAATGGAGTATAGGGACTGTAACTCCTACAACTTATGATGCCAATAACAACATTCTGGCAATAAATGATGGAGTAACAGAGAATACTGAATATATATACCAGGCCGGAAGCAACAAAGTGATTGAAATGATTGGCAGTAACAGTCGGCGCTGTGAATATAATCTTGACGGAGCCATAGCAAGAGTACCGGGCAGATTTGAACAGCTTAATTATAATAAATTCAACAGTCAAGTGACCCGCATAACTGACGCCGATGGGGATACAGTTTCTTTTGGATATGCCGGAAGAGAACAGAGGGTATTGAAAACCACTGCTGCATGTAAAAAACTTTACATCCACGGCTTGAACAACTATCCACTGGTTGAATTGACCAAATTTGGGGACGGCAGCACAACAGTGACCAGTCATATATATGGTCCGAGAGGGCTTATTAAGCAGTACAAGGATGCGCGGGAGCTTTTATTTATTAATGACCATCAAGCTTCGGTAAGGGCTGTCGCAGATGGCTTATCCGGGCAGGTACTGGCAGCCTATGCATATAGTCCTTTTGGGGGTATGATGTGTACTCCATATGGGGAAGGCAGTATTTCGGATTACCTGTATACAGGACAGGAACTGGACAGACAAACAGGTCTTTACAACTACCGATCTAGGATGTATGACCCTTCAATTGGACGTTTCTATTCAATGGATTCTGCCGGGCAGTATTTCAGTCCCTATATATATGCAGGAAATGACCCCATATCTCTGGTTGATCCTGACGGACAAATGGCTTTTGCTACAATTGTTGCCATAACTGCGGCTACAGGGGCGGCATTAGGGGCTGTCGGAGGCGGAATATATGCAGGTGTAAGTGGACATTCAGGAGGGCAGATAGCCAAAGATATCTTTGCGGGACTTGGAATTGGTTTCCTTGCAGGGCTGCTGGCAGGCACAGGTGTGGGGGCTTATGCCGTTGCAGCAGGTGCTACAGCAGGTGCAGTTGCGTCTACCACTGTTACATCTATGCTGACAGGTTCGGTTATTGCTGCTGGTGTAAACGCGGGAACCTCTCTGATTAAGGCAGGTGTTAGCGGTGATTGGTCTGTGACGGATATATTTGCGTCAATAGGAGTTGGCGCAGTGTCAGGTGCAGTAGCATGGGGGGTCGGATCTGGTGTAAGCAGCAAGCTGACTTCAACAGCAGCATCCAGAGTTGGACAAATGTCCTCGAAACAGCTTTATGCCCTGGGCAGCGGTATAGGCGCCGTATCTGATGGGGTAGGAACTGTAGTGGGGCAAACTGTGGCAAATTTGATGGATATGGCACAGGGAAACGATGTAAATTGGGGTAAAAGCCTTGGTATAGCGGGAGGAGTAGGCGGTTTCTTTGGGGGTATAAACGGCGCAGCGGGAGCAAGATTCATGTCCACCAAGCAAACCAGCATAACAACAAGGGTTTTCTTACCTGATGATACCATATACTACACTTTTGAAGGGAGCGGCTTTTTGCAATTTACAACCAGCTATGAGAACTTTGCCGAAAAATATGGGACAGCAATATCTAGAGCTATAGGAGTTTTTGCTGGCTCTACACAAAACGGAGTGTCTGAAGCCACCTGATGATTATGCTGAGCCGTAAAAAATAGAAAATATTTTTCACCGCCTAATTGAAGAGCTAGGAAGCAGAGGGGCTGTTTCCTAGCTCTTTATGTTGTACGTCCGGCAATCCAACCGGGGATGAGCATTATTCTGTAATATTGTGTTCCTTATAGGTTTTGCCATTGTCTACATACAGTTGGGTGTAGGCGTCAAATAAATTCCTGTTCTCAATCGGCGATTTTCTATGACTGGGGGCATTACACATGGTTTTTTTTAATTGAAAAACGTGATCAAGGCTTAAAGACAATGTTTTTTTGATTGTTTGTCTGAGCTTATCTTATAAAAATATAAGGTTTGTCCAATCGTATGTTATAAACAGTCTCAGGCAATCTTATAAAAACAGCCCTAAACGTGTTGGTTTTGTCTCAAATGATCTTATAACTCACACCAGCCCACGTCCCCAAATAACTGTCCAGGAATACTGCTGAATACATGTAAATGTGCGATTTTACGAGGGTTAAGCAATTAAAAGCATGTTAAAGACGGAGAAAACCGCCCATCAAAAGGACGGTTAATTAAACTATCATTCTCAATATCTGAAAGAATCAGATTACTGATAAAATTTGATTTTTGTGATGAATGTCATGTTCGATAAATTCGTGGATGATGTAGAGCAAGGAGTAGGGCGTGTTTGTATGTGGGCAATATTCTACGCCGTTTGCGGGCACATGTTTAGTAGCGATATCTGGCTCAGTTAGCAGTATGTCAACCAACTGACGACGGGTTTGCTTAAATTCGTCAAGCATACTTATTTTGGAAATTCCCGAACGGGCATATTCATAAGCTTTTTTGTTAAACGAATCGAAATTTGGAAAGAACATTCCTTCGCCATTTTTAATTGCTGGGATAATCGTATAGATGAGGTAATTATCCCAATTTTTAAGATGTGAAACAATTTCCGCTACTGATGCTTTTCCTTCAGCAATTGGAATTAACCAAATGTTTTCGTCCAAATCACGTGGCATAGAGAAGTAAAGTGATGGATGATTATGTATCGGGTGAAAACGTGTCTTCTCGGAAGTGAGTAGTATTTATGAAAAGGAAAGGCCTAGCGTGAAAGGGAATTCAATGAAAAAAGTAAATGAAAAGCTTATAGAAGAACTCTGTCGTTATGAAGATGACTTTCCAGAGGGGGTGTTTGCAGTTCCACCTTCATCGGATGCCCCAAAAGTAAAGGTTCGGGCTTTGATTGTGGTTCTGAAGAAAACAGTATTGAGTACTATTTTTAAAACGTGATTTCAGCTTTTCAATTTCTGAGATCGAAAGAAGATTTTACCTTACCATATCAATTGTTTCATTTTCCATTCCCAGTCCTATCCAGAAGTCTATCTCGTCTTTGGATTCGCATATGCAACTTTGCTGTCATTTGGGACCCCTCAAAAGAATTTTTTTCAGAGCAGAAGTTTTGTATCGTGTAATCGGCGGTTGTGTGTGCGTAAAAATAAAGTTCAGATACGAGCAATAACTTGCCGTAGCTTACCTTCGAGCATCTGCTCCAGTTCAAGTAATTGCTCATTTTTTAGAGCATTTTCGGTTCTTCCCAGTTTAGCATGACAATAAGCCGTCAATCCTTGTAATAGAACCCCGAAGGGAGATATCTGGGATGACGGAAAACGATATTTTTAATAGAGCTTT
>NZ_JBZYAO010000043.1:0-67293 GCF_059820445.1 Paenibacillus sp. sgz302190 | reverse complement strand
AGCTCAATTTCAAAGCTGACGAGATTTTGCAATCTCTTGTTTTGGTTGATTGCTCAACCTTGCTTCTTCACTCGTTGTTCAGTTTTCAAAGAGCAATTTCTTTTGCTTGCCTGCCATCTTTCGACAGCCGGAAGACCAATATACCATGTTTAAAACTCATTTGCAACTTGTTTTTCTCAAGTTGTTGTCGCTTTTTAGCGGCGACGTTTATTAAGATACCACAGACAATATAGACATTGCAAGTTTTATTTTTAAAAAACTTCAGGGCGCCTGCCGGCGCCCCGAAATACAAGCTCGTTTATTCGCCTTGACGCTCGCGCATAAGCGGGAACAACAGCACATCGCGGATAGAAGGCGCGTTCGTAAGCAGCATCACCAGACGGTCGATGCCGATACCTAGCCCGCCCGTAGGAGGCATGCCGTATTCGAGCGCGCGAATGAAGTCATCGTCCATTTCATGGGCTTCGTCGTTGCCTTGTTCTTTTTCACGGAGTTGGGCTTCAAAGCGCTCCCGTTGATCGATCGGATCATTAAGCTCCGTAAACGCATTGGCATGCTCGCGGGCCACAATGAACAGCTCGAAACGATCCGTAAAACGCGGATCTTCCGGATTCTTTTTCGCAAGCGGAGAAATCTCCAAAGGATGCCCATAAATAAACGTCGGTTGAATCAGGGTCTCTTCGACAAACGTCTCAAAGAACTGATTCACGATATGACCGAACGTCATATGCGGCTCAACGGGCACGTTATGCTCTTTTGCCAAACGGTGCGCTTCCTCGTCGGACATATGGACGTTAAAGTCCACGCCTTTGACCTCTTTAATGGCATCAACCATAGACACGCGTCTCCAGCCTACGGCCAGATTTACTTCGTGATCCTGATACTGAACGGTAGTCGTGCCCAAAACCTCTTGAGCGATATGAGCAATCAGCTCTTCGGTGAGCTTCATGATATCTTTGTAGTCCGCATACGCTTCGTAAAGCTCGATCATGGTGAATTCCGGATTATGGCGGGTAGAAATGCCCTCATTGCGGTAAACGCGGCCGATCTCGTACACTTTTTCCAAGCCGCCCACGATCAGGCGTTTCAGATGAAGCTCAATCGCAATACGCATGTACAGCTGCATATCCAAAGCGTTGTGATGCGTGATAAAAGGACGCGCGGAAGCTCCGCCCGCAATCGCATGCAGCGTAGGCGTCTCCACTTCCAAATAGCCGCGTGAGTCGAGATAACGGCGCATGGATTGAATAATTTTCGAACGCAAAATGAACGTCTGCTGGACGTCCTGATTCATGATCAGGTCAACGTAGCGTTGACGGTAGCGCATCTCTACGTCTTTCAGGCCGTGGAATTTCTCCGGCAGCGGAAGCAGAGATTTCGTCAATACCTCGAGCGATTTCACCTTAATGGAGGTTTCACCCGTTTTCGTTTTGAAAACGACGCCGCTTACGCCTACCATATCCCCGATATCGAGAATGTCGAAAGCTTGGTATTTAGCGGCATCAAGGGAATCTTCGCGCACGTAGATTTGAATTTTTCCGGAAATATCCTGAATATGGGCGAAGCTTGCCTTGCCCATGCCTCTTTTTTGCATAATCCGGCCGGCAATGCTGACTTCATGGTGTTCGGCTTCCAGCTCTTCTTTCGTTTTGTCGTTATACGCCTCGATAATTTCTTGGGTTGTATGCGTTTTGACGTATTTGGCGCCGAAGGGATCGATTCCCAATGCGCGAAGCTCGTCCAATTTGTTGCGGCGAATAACGAGTAGTTCGTTGAGTTCCTGTTCTTGGCTCATGATTTCATCTCCTACGCAATTATGTTAAGTTGATGTTTCCGGCCCGTAAAGGTGGCGGTAAAAACCGGAAAAAAGCTTCCGGACGGAAGCTTTTCAAAAAGACGCTGTACGTTACTTTTTGATATCGACGATCTGATATTGAATGACACCGGCAGGAACGTTAACGTCTACTGTCGCGCCCTTCTGCTTGCCAAGAATAGCTTTGCCTACAGGGCTTTCATTGGAAATCTTATTCTGAAACGGATCGGACTCCGCTGTGCCTACGATATTGTATTCAACCAAATCGCCGAATTCAAGGTCCTTCAATGTCACGATCGATCCAACGCTCACCGTGTTGATATCCACATCGTCGTTATTAATAATCCGCGCGTTGCGCAGCATTTTTTCCAAAGTAATGATACGGCCTTCAATAAAAGCTTGCTCATTCTTCGCGTCTTCATATTCGGAGTTCTCGCTGATATCGCCGTAGCCGATCGCTACTTTGATTCTTTCCGCGACTTCGCGGCGTTTTACCGATTTCAGATGTTCTAGCTCTTCCTCCAGCTTTTTCAAGCCTTCCTGTGTAAGAATGACTTCTTTTTCACTCATTCCCAACTGATCTCCCGTCGTGTGAAAGATTTTCATATCGTTGAATCAATGCTTCCTGCTAGGAGTTAAGGTCTTATAAAAGAGCTGATTCAAGTAGTATGAATTCACTATTAGATAATATATTAGCCTCATGCCTCAAGATGACTCTCTCTGGGTACTGCGCTGCCGTTCACTTTATGCGGATTAACATTAATATTGACTGATTATATTGCAACGGTTTCAAAATGTCAATCAAAGCCAATCCTGCATCTATTTAATGAATGACAGCGGATTCTTGACCTGAGGAGGACTCGGATTCGCCGTTCAAACTATCGACATATTCATGCAAAACACGCACCATTTCGTCGCGTTTGGTCAGTTCCATGATGACGTCTTTGACGCGGGCGGAGCCTGTCATGCCTTTGAGATACCAGGCCATGTGCTTGCGCATTTCCTTGACCGCTACATGCTCGCCCTTCAAGGCGGCGAGACGGTCCAGATGGAGAATGGCGATGCGAATTTTTTCTTCGGGCTTCGGATCCGGCGGGAGCTCGCCATGAGTCAAATACTGCACGGTCCGGTACAGCATCCACGGGTTGCCCAATGCGCCGCGGCCGATCATGACTCCGTCTACGCCGGTTTGGTCGATCATCCGTTTGGCGTCCTCGGGAGTCACCACATCGCCGTTGCCGATGACGGGAATCGATACAGCCTGCTTGACTTCCCGTATAATATCCCAATCCGCCTTGCCGGTATACATTTGCTCGCGGGTACGGCCGTGCACGCTGACTGCGCTTCCGCCGCCTCTTTCGACAGCTTTGGCATTTTCAATCGCGTAAATATGTTCGGAGTCCCAGCCGATGCGCATTTTAACCGTGACCGGTTTGCTGACAGCCGCGACTACGGTCGCGATCATTTCTTCGATTTTGTCCGGCTGCAGCAGCCAGCGGGCGCCTGCGTCGCATTTGGTGATCTTCGGCACCGGGCAGCCCATGTTGATGTCGATGATATCGGCGTTTGTGTGCTGATCCACGACTTTGGCCGCCTCGACCAGCGTCTCCGTGTCGCCGCCGAATATTTGCAGGCTGAGCGGTTTTTCGCGCTCGTCCACATACAGCATTTCCATCGTGCGCGAGTTGCCGTGAACGATCGCTTTGTCGCTGACCATCTCGGCGCAGACCAGGCCGGTTCCGAACTCTTTGGCAATGAGCCTGAACGCGGGATTGCAGACTCCGGCCATCGGCGCGAGCACGACTTTGTTCGGAGCCTCCACGTTTCCTATTTTCAACATTGTAATTTCAACTCCTCTCAGCGGGTGCCTGCCGCCACCAGTTCATCCGGTTCAATATTCAGCACTTGTGAAATGTTGTGAATGATTTTGTTATCGGGTTTGCGGGTTCCCCGTTCAATAGCCCCTAATATGGCGATGGAGACGCCTAACATATCGGCGAGCTCGTTTTGCGTGTATCCCTTCAGTTTGCGAAAAGCGCGAATGCGTTGGGCTACTGTGCTTTTTTCCATAGTACAACGCCGTCCTTTCCATCCAAATTCTGTAGCTGTGCGGTAACGGCCTCCGATGCGGCATGCTGCCGCTTGCTTAGAACCTCGGAAAGAGGAACTAGCACAAAAGCCCGCTCCTGCATCCGCGGATGCGGAATGATCAAGTCGGGAGTCGCGATCCGGAGGTCTCCGTACAGGAGCATATCCAGATCGATCGTTCTTGGGCCCCAGCGCACATCGCGGGTTCTACCGAGACGTTGTTCAATAGCCAGCATAGCGGTAAGCAATTGTTCCGCAGGCAGCTCGGTAACGATTTCGATAACCATATTGAGAAAAGCCGACTGGTCCACGTATCCGACGGGTTCCGTCTCATAAATGCCCGAGCGGGACGTTACCGTTATACCCGGTTGCTCATTCAGCTCTGCGATTGCCTGCTGCAAATAGTGTTCGCGATCTTCTATATTTGATCCCAATGCGACATAGGCGATAATTCCCTGCTCTTGTTCTACGGCTGTCATTCATTTGCCCGCTTTCGGTTGATCTCTACGGTCACTCCGTCAAAGAGCACCGGAAATGGCGGATGCGGCTTGATGACGCGTACCGTCACTTCATTGATACTAGTATAAGTATGCAGCAGCTCGGATGCAATATTTTCCGACAAAGCTTCGATCAGTTTAAAAGTGCGGCCCTCGACAATCTCTTTGACCTTATAAAATACTTCCGCATAATTGATCGTATGCTCCAATTCGTCGGAGGCGCCGGCTTTGTTCAGCGGAAGCATCAGCTCGACATCGACATAAAAGCGCTGCCCCAGCTTGTTCTCCTCGGGGAATACGCCGTGATTGCCGAAAAACTGCATGCCGGCCAGTTTGATTTTGTCCATGTATTACTGCCTCCTCGGATTAGGTTCGGACGATGGCGTCCGTCATAACGGCCACCCGCTTCATTGCCCGGACGTCATGCACACGCATGATGCTGCAGCCTTGAGCGATGCCCAGAGCGACGGTTGCCGCGGTCCCTTCCACGACATCGTCTGCAGGAAGTCCCAGCGTATTGCGTATAAACGTTTTGCGGGAAGTGCCCAGCAGTACGGGATATCCGAGCGCTGCGATGGCCTCCAGCCGGTTCATGAGCCACAAGTTCTGCTCGTAAGTTTTGGCGAAGCCGATGCCGGGATCGAGCACGATTCGTTCCTTGCGGACGCCGGCATCCAGCGCCAACTGCACGCTCTTTTGCAAATCGCTCAGCACCTCGGGCAAAAATTCGACATAGTTCATGTCGGTGCGGTTATGCGTGATAATGAACGGACACCCGTATTCGGCGGCAGTTGCAGCCATCCGGGTGTCGGCCAGCCCTCCCCAAACGTCGTTGATAATATGAGCCCCTGCTTCCAGCGCCTGTCTGGCGACTTCGGCCTTGTAGGTGTCGATGGAAATGGGAACATCAAACTCGGCGCTAAGCGCCCGAATAACGGGAATGACGCGCTTCAGCTCTTTTTCCAGCGGTACCGCCGCAAAACCCGGACGCGTCGACTCCCCGCCGATATCAATAATATCCGCGCCTTCGTCCACCATCTGCCTCGCTCTGCGTAGCGCGGTATCGATCGTCACATAAGCCCCCCCGTCCGAAAACGAATCCGGGGTTACGTTCAAAATTCCCATGATGATCGTCCGCTCTCCGATCGGCAGCTCATGCCCTTTGCATAGCAACGTCTTCACTGCTGTTCACTTCCTGTCCGCCGTTGATACTCCAGCATGATTTGAACGGTCATAGGTCCGGGGACGCCTTGTCCCGCACGGAGCTGTTCCCCGCCGGGCGTGTACAGCATCGTTACGGGAACGATTTCCTGCACGGAGTTGACGAAAAATATCTCGTCCGCGCTGACCAAATCTTCCCACGTATATAAACCGTCTGCGGTGGCAAAGCCGCTCTCCTGCGCCAATTGCAGCACAAACGCCCGCGTAATGCCCGGCAAAATCCCCGTTTCGAGGGACGGAGTGTAGAGTACGGAATCTTTGACGAAAAAGAGGTTGCTCACGATGCCTTCCGCCAAGTAGCCTTCCTCGGTCAGCATGAGCCCCTCTGCGCCTGACGCCCACTTGTAGTTCTGTAGTTCCCTTTTTGCAAGAATATTATTCATGTAATGCAGCGATTTGAACCGGTAAAGCCCTTCCGGCGTATTGCGGGGCAGCTTCAGCAGCTGCAGCGCCTTGCCCTGGCTGTATACCCGCTCGTCTCGCGGAGGAAGCGGCTTGACGTACATAATCTCCGTTGGCTGCAGGTAATCGCCGGAAGGCAAGCCCAACATATCGATACCTGCAGATACCGTATAACGAAAATAGGCATCCCGAAGGTTGTTGGCCTCAAGCAGCCCGGATATCATCGTTTCGATGCGGTCCTGCAGCGGCTCATGCCTGATGCCGAGTTCCTTGCAGCCTTCCGCCAAGCGGTTCAAATGCTCCTTCAATAAAAAAGGCTTGCCTGCATACGTGCGAAACGTTTCAAACAAGCCAAGACCGTAAAGAAAGCCGTGATCATAAACAGAGACCACGGCTTGCTGTTCATCATAAATCGTGTTGTTTATACTGATTTTCATTGCCTATACGACGCTTCCGGCTGTACGGCGCAGGAAATTGCGGAGTATCTGGTGCCCGTGATCGGTAATGATCGACTCCGGATGGAACTGGACGCCTTCGATCGGGTATTCCTTGTGCCGCAGCGCCATAATTTCGCCTTCCGCCGTACGGGCGCTAACTTCCAGACAATCCGGCAGCGTCTCGGCTTTCACGATAAGCGAGTGATAGCGGGTCGCTGTAAAAGGCGACGGAAGCCCTTCGAACAACGTCTTCCCATCGTGGAAAATGGGCGATGTTTTGCCGTGCATCAGCCGCTCGGCGCGAATGACTTCGCCGCCAAAAGCTTGGCCTATGGACTGATGGCCGAGGCAAACGCCGAAGATCGGTATTTGGCCCTTGAAACGGTCGATCAGCGCAAGACTGATACCCGCTTCGTTCGGGGTACAGGGCCCCGGAGATATCAGTATGTGATCCGGCGACAGAGCCGCGACGCCCTCCAAATCGATTTCATCGTTGCGGCGCACAACAATCTCCTCACCAATCTCACCCAAGTACTGTACCAAGTTGTACGTAAAAGAATCGTAATTGTCAATCACTAAAATCATCCTATGCTCTCCTTTCGTTAGCCGCTGGGGCTAATCCTCTGCTAAGCTCGGCTCATGCTCCGCTCGCTATGTTCAATCGCTTTCCACAACGCCTTGGCTTTGTTCAAGGATTCGACATACTCCCGTTCGGGTACGGAATCGATAACGATCCCCGCTCCCGCCTGAATATGGCCCATTCCTTGCGCCGCCGCCAATGTGCGTATAATTATATTAAATTCCAAATTGCCGTTATAGTCAATCCACCCCATCGAACCCGTGTATGGCCCGCGTCTGACAGGCTCCAGTTCCTCGATAATTTCCATCGTTCTGATCTTGGGAGCGCCGGTGATTGTGCCTCCCGGGAACGTTGCGGCGATGACATCGTAAGCGTCCTTGCCCTCGGCCAATTCGCCCGTCACTTCCGATACGATGTGCATCACATGGGAATAATATTCGATAACCATGAAATCCTGAACCCGCACCGATCCGTACCGGGATATCCGCCCAAGGTCATTGCGTTCCAGATCGACAAGCATTACGTGCTCGGCACGTTCTTTCTCATTGTCGATCAGCTCGCCGGCGAGCCTGAGATCGTCCTGCTCGTCCTTGCCTCGGGGGCGTGTGCCCGCAATAGGTCTCGTGCGGAGAATGCCGTCCTCCAGCTGGACGAGCAGCTCGGGGGAGGCGGATACGAGCGAGAAACCCGCGAAGCGCAGCAGCCCCATGTAAGGCGACGGGTTGACGATGCGCAGCGACTCGTAAATCTCCTCCGGCGTCGTGCGCAGCTTGCGGCTCTGCCGGACGGAGAGGTTGACCTGGAACACATCGCCCTGGCTGATGTAAGTTTGGATGCGCTCGACGGCGCGGATGAAATCCTCTTTGCGAAACGCAGGCTGCACGCCTTCGATGGACTCGACGTCGATGTGAAGCTCGCCGCGGGGGATAAGCTCCCGCCCGTCCGGTTGTCCGCTTTCTCCATGCCGGTGGGCCGAACGGATCGAATCCCACCGGCGCAGCATTTCTTCCGTTTTCAGGCGGGCTTGCTCGTACAAACCTTCCAGGCACACTGCATCGCAACCGCCCGGAAGCAGCGAATGAACGGCAATATACAGCGACTTCTCCTGATGATCGATGATCCATACCCGGTCATATAAGGCAAAGCTGTAGTCCGGAATAGGCAGGTCGCTCAGCGCATGTTCGGGCAGCTTCTCAATCGTGCGCACGACGTCATAGCCCCAGAAGCCTACGCAGCCTCCCAAAAACTTGGGCACTCCCGCCACTTTCGGGCTGCGGTAGGGGACCATCCAGTTTTTGACCGCGTCGAGAGGCTTGGCCTGTACACGCAAAATGGCAGGAGCCGCATCAGCCCCGGGCGCAGCGCCCGATATTTCCGCATCCAAACCCGTCCCATGGATCGTGGAAAACGGCTTCAGGCCGAAAAACGTATACCGGCCGCCCTTGCCGCTTTCGAGCACGAACGAATCGGGCGAAGCTTCCTTCCATGCCTGCTGCCATGAAGCGACGCGGTCTTCACCAAGGCCGAGCTTGATAATATAAGGCAGCATCGTGTACGTGGAGGACCAGCCACGCCACTGCTCCAAAGTTGTTATGATCACGTTGCTTCCCCCTACAATTTTCCGCAGGAAAATGTCCTTTTCCGATGATTGGTTGTCCATTAGTATACTCTAACGGCTTGTAAAACAAAAGCCCTCGGCTCTGCAGCCGGGGGCTCTTCATCATGCACGGTATTAGTCTTCGAATTGGTACAGAGGCGTGCTCAGGTAACGCTCGCCGTTGCTTGGAATTACCACAACGACGCGTTTGCCGGCGCCAAGCTCTTTAGCCACTTGCAGCGCTGCAAAGATGGCCGCGCCCGAAGAAATACCGCCAAGGATGCCTTCTTCTTTGGCAACGCGGCGGGAAGTTTCGAACGCGTCTTCGTTCTCCACTTGAATAATCGCGTCGTAAATCGACGTGTTGAGGATGTCGGGAACGAATCCGGCTCCGATCCCTTGGATTTTGTGAGGGCCTGGCTTGCCGCCGGAAAGAACCGGAGAAGCCGAAGGCTCAACCGCATAAATTTTGATTCCCGGGAAATTTTCCTTCAAAACGCTGCCGGCACCTGTAATCGTACCGCCGGTTCCGATACCGGCGATGAAAGCGTCCAGCTTGCCGTCATGCTCTTTGATCGCTTCTACGATTTCCGGACCTGTCGTTTCGCGGTGGATTTTCACGTTCGCCAAGTTCTTGAACTGCTGCGGCATGAAATAAGTCGGATTCTCCGCTTGAAGCTCTTCAGCGCGGCGGATCGCGCCTTTCATACCTTCGGCTCCCGGCGTCAATACGAGTTGAGCGCCATACGCGCGAAGCAGGTTGCGTCTTTCCAAACTCATCGTTTCAGGCATGACGAGAATAGCTTTGTAACCTTTAGCCGCAGCTACCATAGCCAAGCCGATTCCCGTGTTTCCGCTTGTCGGCTCGATGATCGTGTCACCCGGCTTCAGCTTGCCTTCCTGCTCGGCCACTTCCACCATGCTGATGGCGATCCGGTCTTTTACGCTGGCACCCGGGTTTTGGAACTCTAATTTCAAATAGATTTCCGCGCTGCCTTCCGGAACTACGCGGTTCAAACGAACAAGCGGCGTATCCCCGATTAATTGAGTAATATTTTGCACTAATTTTGCCATGCGCTACTGCCCCTTCCTGAATGAGAAAAATAATTTCCGAGTTAATCAGTCGGCATTAATATATTCATCTTATCAATGCGCACTACAGATTGTCAACCGGATTTTATTCAAAAACTTACTGAAATTGGGCATCCATTACTGCCGCGCCCCATTTGGCCCGAAGCTTTTCGACAAAATCTTTCAGGGCCGGCGCCTCCTGCAGAGCCAGCTCTTTCCGAACATTATCGCGGATAAAAGATTTGTCCGGATTCGGCTTTTCCCGCCGGTCCTTCAGCCTGACGACCGCATAGCCCTTATCGACGGCCACGGGCTTGCCGGTTTCTCCGGGCTTCAGTTTTTTGGCCGCTTCCAGTACGGGAGCCGCAACAAATGGATCGTTGTCCTCGACCCAGCCCAAGTCTCCGCCGCTGTTATTCGTCGCGTCGTCCAGCGAACGGTCCCTCGCCAGGGTGGCAAAGCTCTGGCCTTTCCCCAGATCGGTCAGCACTTTGTTCGCCTGATCCTTCGTCGAAACGATGATCTGCTGGATGTTCAGCTCCACTTCCTGCCGAAACTCTTCCGGATGCGCGGCCATATAGGTATCGACTTCGGCATCCGAAATTTTAATGTTCCTGGTAGCGATCTTCTCAAGCAAAAGCTTGCTGCTGACATCTTCGCGCAGCGCTTCTTTGGTCATGCCGAGCTGGTCTTTCATCGATTTGTAAAACTGCTCCTCATTGTCGTACCCCTGCTGCATCCTTCTCAGCTCGCGATCTATTTCCGCATCACTGACCGCAATGCCCGTTTCGGTTCCTTCCAGACGCACCGCTTCTCGATCCAGCATCTGTTTGAGCAGCTCTGCGCCGTATTGGCGCTCAAGTGCCTTTTGAAGCTCTCCAATCGTAATCTCACGATTCCCTATTTTGGCAACTACCCGCTCGGTGTCGTTCTCGATGTGCTGCTGCGGCTCGGATGAATGACCTGGTTCTGGTTGGCTCTTGGAACGGGCGATCAAAAAGAAGCTGAGCACAAGAGTACATACGGCCAGGAGGCCGATGACTCCCCATAATCGCTTTACGTCCCGCATCCTGATTCCCTCTTTATTCAAAAGTCGCGACTCGCTACAGATCTATCATCCGCTGCAAGTCTTCGCGTTCATACCGGTAAGTTTCGTTGCAAAAATGGCATACCACTTCCGCAGTTCCGTCTTCTTCAAGCATTTCCCGCAATTCGTCTTTGCCCAGGCTGATCAGCGTTCGTTCCACGCGTTCCCGGCTGCATTTGCAGCGGAATACCACATTCTGGGAGTCCAAAATCTGAAGCGAAGGCAGCACCGTCTGCAAAATTTCTTCCAACGTTTTGCCGCTATCCAGCATCGTCGTGACCGAAGACAGACCGCTGAGCGCAGCTTCGATCCCCCCGATCTCTTCATCGGTGACGCCCGGCAGCAGTTGAATGACGAAGCCTCCGGAAACTTTTACCGTATAGTCGACATCCACCAATACGCCGAGAGCAACGACAGAAGGCGTCTGTTCGGACTTGGCAAAATAATAAGTAAAATCTTCGGCAAGCTCGCCGGAAACGATAGGAACGCTTCCTTTGTAAGGCTCTTTCAAGCCCAAATCTTTGGTGATATACAAAAATCCGTCTGTCCCTACCGCGCCTGCGACATCAAGCTTGCCTACCGCATTGAGCGGCAGGTCTACATCGGGGTTGTCGACGTATCCCCGAACTTCGCCTTTGGCGTTGGCGTCCACGACGATTTGACCGATAGGCCCGCCGCCTTTGACTTGAATGGTGAGCTTCTCTTCGCCTTTAAGCATAGCCCCCATCAAAAGCCCCGCAGCCGCCGTTCTCCCCAATGCGGCTGTCGTCGTCGGCGTCGTCCCGTGCCTTTGCCGCAATTCCTCGGTGATGGAAGTGGTCTGCACTGCAAATGCCCGAACTCTCCCATCCAGTGCCGTTCCTCGTATCAGATAATCGCTCATTGGTAAATCCTCTCTATGTTCATGCATTTTTTTCATAAATCATTTGCAAGCCTTGAAGCGTCAGCAGCGGGTTGACGATTTGAATCGTACGCGACTCGCTGGAAATCAGCTCCGCCAAGCCGCCCGTCGCTATAACTGTCGGATTGACCTGAAATTCATGCTTCACTCTCTCTACAATACCATCAACCTGGCCCACATAGCCAAAAATAATGCCGGCCTGCATAGCCGCTACCGTATTGCGGCCCACGACGCTTTTCGGCTTGACGAGCTCGATGCGGGGCAGCTTAGCCGCCTTTTGATACAGAGCCTCCGTTGAAATGCCGATCCCGGGCGCTATCGCGCAGCCTATCAGTTGCTGGGCAGGATC
Source organism: Paenibacillus sp. sgz302190 (assembly GCF_059820445.1). Lineage (NCBI taxonomy): Bacteria > Bacillati > Bacillota > Bacilli > Caryophanales > Paenibacillaceae > Paenibacillus > Paenibacillus sp. sgz302190. The sequence goes on along the minus strand of NZ_JBZYAO010000043.1, from coordinate 55,250 downwards.
GATGTAATCGTAGGTCGTCGCCGTGCCAAAATCCACGATGATACACGGAGCTCCGTACAGCTCAAGCGCCGCTACCGCATTCACAATGCGGTCCGCGCCAACTTCCTTCGGGTTATCGACGCGAACGTTCAAGCCCGTTTTGATGCCGGGCCCTACAATATAAGGCGTTCTTTTTAAATAATGAAGGCAAAGGTTTTCCATAACGGACATCAATGGAGGGACTACAGAGGAAATGATGACGCCTTCCACATCGGCGAATGCAATTCCCGAGTGGCGAAACAGGCTGTGCAGCAGCATTCCGTATTCATCGACCGTCGCCGAGCGGTTCGTACTGATTCTCCAGTGATGAAGCAAAGAGCGCTCCTGGTACAATCCCAATACGATATTGGTGTTCCCGACATCTACAACAAGAATCATTGCGTGGTCTCCTTCCGCTCATTCAGGTCCAGACTAATGTCCAAAGCCGTTACGGAATACGTCAGCCGGCCTACGGATATAACGTCGACACCCGCTGCCGCCATCGCCTTGATCGTCTGCAGCGTAACCGAACCGGAACCTTCTACTACAATATGCGGAGCTTTGCTTTTAATTATTACAACAGCTTCCTTCATCATGTCCGGCTTCATGTTATCGAGCATGATGATATCCGCGCCTGCCTCCAAAGCTTGATGGAGCTGGTCGAAGTTTTCGACTTCCACTTCGATTTTCATCGTGTGCGGAATGTTGCGGCGCGCTGCTTGTACGGCTTGGGAAATGCCGCCGGAACCTTTAATGTGATTGTCTTTGATCATAACCGCATCATACAGCCCGAAGCGATGGTTATGCCCGCCTCCGACGCGCACCGCATATTTCTCGAGCAGCCGGTGTCCCGGTGTCGTTTTCCGCGTATCGACAAGCCTTGTCGGCAGTCCTTCGAGCGCATTCACAAATTCCCTCGTTCTTGTCGCAATTCCCGACATCCGCTGCATCAGATTAAGGCTCAACCGCTCGCCGAGCAAAATGCTTCTGGTATTGCCTTCCACTTCTGCTAGAACAGTCCCTTTATTAACAGACGATCCTTCCACGGCTTTCGGTTCAAACCGAAGCGAAGGATCTACTTCCGCGAAAACGGCCCGGGCAATGGGCAAGCCGCAGACGATGCCGTCTTCTTTGACGTGTATAATCCCTTTGGATTCGTGTTCCAAAGGGATAGTATGCAAAGTCGTCACGTCGCCCGTGCCGATATCTTCTTCCAGCCACAGCCGAATGTTCTTGCGAATCAGCTCCATATTGACATCCAACATGCTAAATCCACTCCTCAACCCTATCTTCCCCGTGCTTGAATACAATATGCTTCGCCCAATGCCGGTCATCCCGCTCCGGAAAATCTTCGCGGTAATGCCCGCCGCGGCTTTCCTCCCGCTGGAGGGCGGCCATCGTCGTAAGCAGCGCGCAATTCAGCAAATTGGCGAATTCGTATTCTTCCCGCTTGCTCATAACGGTATCGTAAACCGGCAGCTGCCGGGCGAGCTCTTCATAACCTTTTTGCAAACCTTTGGCCGAGCGTTTTAGCCCCGCATAACGAAGCATTACTTTTTGCAGCTTCAGCTTTTTCTCGACAACCGCTTGCTTCGGATTCTCGGTTCTTGGCAATTCCGCCAGAATCACCGGATTTCCTTCCAAAGGAGGAAGCTCGCGGATGCGTTCGATAATGCGTCTGCCGAATACGATCGCTTCCGAAAGCGAATTGCTGGCCAGTCGGTTCGCGCCGTGTACACCTGTAGAGGACACTTCGCCGCAGGCAAACAGCCTGCGAACGGCTGTCTCTCCGTACAAGTCCGTTTTGACCCCGCCCATCATATAATGCGCGGCAGGCGCTACGGGGATCCAGTCCGTGCTGAGATCCAGACCGTATTGCACGCAGTATTCATAAATGGTCGGGAAGCGGTGCTTGACCAATTCTTCCGTTTCATGCGTGATATCGATATAGACGAATGTCGACTTTGTTTGCTCCATCTCATCGACGATGGCGCGGGCTACGACATCCCTCGGCGCAAGCTCCAGTTGGGGATGATATTTTTCCATGAAGCGCTCCCCTTTAATGTTGCGCAAGTATGCGCCTTCACCGCGCACCGCCTCGGAGATGAGGAAGCGCGGAGCGCCCGGGTAGCACAACGCAGTAGGGTGGAATTGGATAAATTCCACGTCCTGGATGTGCGCGCCGGCGCGGTAAGCGATCGCGATGCCATCGCCGGTGGCGATGTCCGGGTTCGTCGTGTAGCGGAACAACTGTCCCGCACCGCCGGAGCACAAAATGGTTGCGTTGCCGCGCACGAATATCCGCTGACCGTCAGGCTTTTGCACGAGGGCGCCGTAGCACTCCCCCTCATGCGTAATCAGGTCGATCACAAAATGATCGTCCCAAATCTCGATGTTCGGATCCTGCTTCGTCCGCTCCGACAAGGCCCGAACGATCTCGGCGCCGGTCGCATCGCCGTGCGCATGCAAAATACGGCGCTGGCTGTGAGCGCCTTCTTTGGTCAAAGCGAACTCCCCGTTCTCAAGATCGAACTGGGTGCCCATCCGGATCAGGTCCTGAACCCCGTCCGGACCTTCGTGGACAAGCACGTCGACAGCTTCGCGGGAGCAAAGCCCCGCGCCTGCAATCAGCGTGTCCTGCATGTGGTATTCCGGAGAATCCTCATCCGAAATAACCGCGGCTATGCCGCCCTGCGCGTATCGCGTATTGCTGTCGAGCAGCGACTTCTTCGTGATCATTAGCACTTTTTTGTTCTCGCTTGCCCGGATCGCAGTAAACAAGCCCGCTATGCCTGCGCCAATTACAATGACATCCGTCTGTATATGCGGAATCGAATCTAAATCTACGTCTATGAGATATCTGGGTATCATGCCGGTTCACCTGTCTTTTACAAAGTGACCCCGCAAAGCCGAGCAAGCCCTGGAAGCTTGTCCCGCTGCTTGGCGGGGGTACAGAAACACGGGTTTACAAGAGAGTAGCGCATGCTACTTCACTTGTAACATGCGCTCTAGGGATAATCTTGCTTTATCGGCCACATCTTCCGGAACGTAGATTTCCGGCTGCATCGTTTCGAGGGCGCGAACGATTTTTTTCAAATTGTTCACCTTCATATTAGGACAAACCAAATATTTGGTAGCAAAGTGAAACTGCTTATTCGGACTATCCTTTCTCAACTGATACCCTGTTCCGTCTTCCGTACCTACGATGAATTCCTGGCAATCCGATTCTTTGCAATATTTAATGATCGCGGTCGTACTTCCGACAAAATCGCCCAGCTTAACGACTTCGGGCCGGCATTCCGGATGAACGACGAATTGGGCGTTCGGATGCTGCGCTCTCATTTCTTCGACATCTTTGACGGTCAGCATATCATGCGTATTGCAGTAGCCTTCCCAGATAATAATTTTTTTGCTTGTGAATTTTGATACATAGTCGCCCAAATTTTTATCCGGTACCCAGATGATCTCATCCGAATCTACCGAATTGATGACATTCACGGCGTTGGCCGACGTGCAGCAAATGTCCGTCTCCGATTTCACGTCCGCGGATGTGTTAATGTAGGCAACGACTTTCGCGTTCGGATGCTGGCGCTTCAAAGCCCGGAGCCCTTCCACGTTGACCATGTCGGCCATCGGACAGCCGGCACGTTCATCCGGAATAATGACTCTCTTGTTCGGCGCCAAAATCTTGGCGCTTTCCCCCATGAAATGCACGCCACAGAATACGATTACATCTGCATCTGTTTCAGCCGCTTTCTGCGCAAGCAGAAAGGAATCCCCCCGGAAATCGGCTACTTCCTGTACTTCGTCCCGCTGATAATAATGAGCAAGAATGATGGCGTTGCGTTCTTTCTTCAGCTGCAGCAGCCGCTCTTTCAATTCGCGGTTCTGCTCCGCTTTTCTTTCCAAGGCTAGAGCCTCCATGAGTGCATCCTCCCCTATGTGGGACCTGATATGTCTCGTGCTAGTAGTATGATCTAATTGTTCTGAAAATAAAGATTTACACCTAATTTACACATTACAGCATCCCCTGTCAATGCGCAAATATGTCGAAAAAAACGAAAAAATCCGGGTACACCTCATGTGTACACCGGATTTGCAAATTGGTATGGCTCGTTACTCTTCGGAAGAGTCCGGTCCTGCCTCTTTGTCTTTATCCTTTTCGAACTCAAGCTTGTTGCTTTCGCTGGATTGACTTTGGCTATGGATGTTGACCTTCACTTCTTCATCCTCTGAAGTAGGATCAAGCGAGCCTTTTTCCAGAAGGTTAATGATTTCGTCCTTGTCGAGCGTTTCTTTCTCAAGCAGCGTCTTGGCGACCAGGTGGACCTGATCCGCATACTTGGTCAAAATTTCGCGGGCGCGTTCGTAGCAATCGCGAATGAAACGCTGCATCTCCTGATCGATTTCGTAAGCAATCGCATCCGAATAGTTCTGCTCATGTCCGATATCGCGGCCCAAAAACACTTGGCCTTGACTGCTGCCGAACTGCATCGGTCCGAGCTTGTCGCTCATGCCGAATTCCATAATCATGCGGCGGACGATTCCCGTCGCTTTTTGGAAGTCGCTGTAAGCTCCGGTGCCGATTTCGCCGATATACAGCTCCTCGGAAACGCGGCCTCCCAGGAGGCCCGTGACTTTATCCAGCAGCTCGTTCTTCGTCTGCATCATGCGGTCTTCGCCTTCTTTGGGCAGCATCATTACATAACCGCCGGCGCGTCCGCGCGGAACGATTGTAACTTTGTGCACCATGTCGGCGTTCTCCGCATAGTAGCCGATAATGGCGTGGCCGGCTTCGTGGTAAGCGACCATGCGTTTTTCGCTATCGCTGATAATGCGGCTTTTCTTTTGCGTACCGACGATGACGCGGTCGAAAGCTTCCTCGATTTCCGCCATCGAAATGTCCTTGCGGTTGCGTCTTGCCGCGATCAGCGCCGCTTCGTTCAACAGATTTTCCAGATCAGCGCCTGTAAATCCGGTTGTATAGCGGGACAAAGAGTCCAGCTTGACGTCTTTTGCCAAAGGCTTGTTGCGCGCATGCACTTTCAGCACCGCTTCGCGGCCCTTCACATCCGGGCGGTCTACCGTAATTTGACGGTCGAAACGTCCTGGGCGCAGCAGCGCCGGGTCAAGAATATCGGGGCGGTTCGTTGCCGCGACGATGATAATGCCTTCATTCGCGCCGAAGCCGTCCATCTCTACGAGCAATTGGTTGAGCGTTTGTTCGCGCTCGTCGTGGCCGCCGCCTAATCCGGCGCCGCGTTGACGGCCGACTGCGTCGATCTCGTCGATAAAGATAATACAAGGCGAATTCTTCTTCGCATTCTCGAACAAGTCGCGCACACGGGATGCGCCGACACCGACGAACATTTCCACAAAGTCGGAACCGGAGATGCTGAAGAAAGGAACGCCGGCTTCTCCTGCTACCGCTCTGGCAAGGAGCGTTTTACCTGTTCCCGGAGGCCCGTTGAGCAGGACCCCTTTCGGAATTCTTGCGCCTACGGCTGCAAACTTGCGCGGATCCTTGAGGAATTCCACGACTTCCACCAATTCCTGCTTCTCTTCGTCGGCCCCCGCCACATCTTCGAACGTGACGCGCTTTTTCTCTTCGTTATATAAGCGGGCACGGCTTTTGCCAAAGTTCATGACTTTGCCGCCGCCACCCTGAGCCTGATTCAGAAGGAAAAAGAACAGGATGAAAATAATGACAAACGGAATAATCGAGGTCAGGAAGCTGATCCATACGCTGTCCCTTTCCATCGTTTCATACGCTTCGGTAGGAACTCCGTTAGCCTCAATGAGCTGCACGACCAAAGGTTCGTAAGGAGCATGCGTCTCAAAATTTTTCTTGTCGGCAGTTGGAGGATTGATGTACTTACCTTTAACCAAATACGTATATCCGTCGAATTTCAACGTAACGGACTCTACGTTTTTGTTAATTACCGCTTGGCGGAACTTGTCGTAAGTAATTAAATCCTTCTGTTCGTTTTGGGTACTTATAAAATGAACGATACCTACCGTAACCAAAAAAATAAGCAAATAAAAACCGGTATTCCGGATAATTCGATTCATCCCCAACCTCCTCTCGAACGGCACACTTTTTTTATTTTACCACATCCTGGCGAAGCATCACAACAAAGCCGGTTTGGACAAGCCAATGGGACGTGATATTAGCAGTTATAGATCTCGGGCTTCAATATACCGATAAAAGGAAGGTTGCGATACTTCTCAGCGTAGTCCAGTCCATATCCGACGACAAACTCGTCCGGCAGCACGTATCCGGCGTAATCCGGTTCAAGCTCTACCGTTCTGCGCGCAGGCTTGTTGAACAAAGCTACGACCGAAATGGACAGCGCGTTGCGCCGCTCCAATACATCGATCAGGTAGCTGAGCGTCAGGCCGCTGTCGATGATGTCTTCTACGATGATAATGTGGCGCCCTTCGACCGGTACATCCAGATCCTTGATGATCTTGACGACCCCTGACGACTTGGTCGATTGTCCGTAGCTGGACACGGCCATGAAGTCGAGCTCAAGAGGCACGGTGATGCGCTTCACAAGATCCGCCATGAAAATAAAGGCGCCCTTGAGAACGCAAATTACGAGAGGATTTCTGCCTTCGTAATCGCTGGAGATCCGCTCCCCCAATTCCTTGATCTTGTCTTGAATTTGTTCTTCGCTGTAAAGAATTTCCTGAATGTCGCTGTACAAGGATGAACCTCCTAGTTTATATTATGAAACCTTATAAATTTACATTCTGGACGAACGAAATTTACTCTGCTAATTCAGCATCAGCTTCATATGAAGCGCGCGCACTGTGTCCTCCCGGATCAAAGCATGCCCCGACCTTCGAAAGCCTGCAATCCACAGTACCTGGCCGGATGCATCGACAAGCAAAGGGATGGCGTCGCGCCGACTAGGCGGCATTTTCGCATCAATGAACATATCTTTTACCTTTTTGGACCCGTTTAAACCATGAGGTTCAATGCGATCCCCTGACTTTCTGCTTCTTAGAACAAGCGGCAGCTCGACCCGATCGAGATCGAACCACGCCTCCATGACGGGCGAATGCGCCCCGCCTTGAAAATCAGCGGTTTTCACTTGATAGCTGAGCCTCGCTCCGGCTTCAGGCAGCGGCAGTTCGCCGGCTTCCGAAGCTTCCAGGGGCAGTTCGTACGCAAAAGCTGCAGAGGCCGGAGCCTCGCGCTGAAATCGGACGGTATCATATTCCTTCACAAAATAAAGCTGTTCATGAACGGCCATAACCGTGCAGGGCGAACGATCCTGCAGAATGGCTTGGCGAATCGCTTCCATTCTTGAGAAATCGTGCCTTTCCGTCCATGAAGAAAGATAGTTTAATATTAGTTTAATCAAACGCCTTTGTAAAGCAATGTGCAGCTGGACAAAATCCGGCTTGGCGAACCGGCAGGAGCTCGGCTGCAAGGTTACGGTCCGCCTCAAAGCCTCAGCGGCCTCTGCTTCCAAATAGTCGTCTTCGGCCTGCATCATTTCCGCCAGACGGTTCAATGCTTCGGGGAGCTGCTCGTTGTATTGTCCCAGCATCGGCAGCACATCAAGCCGTACCTGATTGCGAAAATATTTGCGCGAATCGTTGCTGCTGTCCTGGCAGTATGCAAGCCCACGCTGCAAACAATACTGCACAAGTTCTGATTTGTATATACGTAAGCAAGGACGAATCAGTTCCACTTTTTTTTCGCGCCGGCGTTCCGGCATTCCGGCAAGCCCCGACGGGCCCGTGCCGCGCAGCAGGCGCATCATGATCGTCTCCGCCTGATCGTCCGCATGGTGGGCCAGCGCGATCTGCTGCGCCCCGTATTTTTCGGCCACGGCATGCAAAAATTCGTAACGCTTCTCGCGCGCCGCGGCTTGGGCATTGAGCATGCTCTCCTCGATGTAGGCCGGCACGTCAATGCTGCCGATTTCGCACGGGAGGCTTAAGGCTGCAGCCAATTCGGCGACGTAGTCCGCCTCTTCGTCGGATTCGGCTCCCCGAAAGCGGTGGTTCACATGCGCGACGATCAGCTTCCAGCCGTAGGTACCCGAAAGCGCAAAAAGGACATGCAGCAGCGCCACGGAATCAGGTCCGCCTGAAACCGCAACGACAACCCCATTTCCCCGGCCGATCAGATGCTTATCGTTAATATTTTGTTCCACTTTGGCTACAAGATGTGTGTCCATTCGCCGTTCCTTCCTTTTGCCCCATCCAGTTCCTACCAATATATATAAAGGGTCGCTCCAAAAATAAATAAGGAAGCCGCGAAGCATATTTTCAGCCACGGCAGTTTCATCGATTTGGGAGCCAGTTTCCTGCTTGCGATCAAGCTGGTCCAATATCTGTAGGCTTCTTGAGAAGTGTTCATTTGACCGCCGAGCGCTTTATACAAAAAAGGGGCGATGTGGACCGCAGCCGGATTCTCGCGAATGATGACATACAGCTGTTCCAGGTCGCGGTTCTGCGGAATGGTTTGCGGAAAGGCGGCAAAACGATTTTTGCGGTCCAATGCTTTTAATAGAAGAATTGCAAATGAAAATAAATCGTAGCTCTCTTCCGCACTCCGCTCGCCCGCCATCCAGAAGCCCCGGTCGTATACTTCGGTCATCTGTTTGATCGCTCTGCCTTTGGGCGTCACTCCGCCGAAATCGATCAGGTCGACATCGCCGTAACCGGAGACGATCATATTCTCCATCTTCAGATCGCCGAACACATAGCCGCTTTTGTGCAGTTCGGTCAGCTTCTTAAGCAGTTTGGTGCCGATCACATAAATCCAATCCTGCCCATACTTATGTAAAAAGTCCGACATCGTCATGCCCTCGATATAACGCATAACGCTGAAGGGGATTTTTTTTCCCTGAACGATCATATCGTCGACATCGACCAAAAAATTTTTAAACGACGTTTCCGTAAGCGACAAGGCATGCAGCGAATTGATCTCCGATTGATGATCGACCGTTTCGTACCCGGCTTTAAGCGCATATTTCGCCCCGCCCCTGCGGACAAGAGCTACAATGCCATTGGAGCCGGCGCCTAATAAACGTTCTACATGGTAGACACGGCCATTCCATTTACCATGGATTTGTGTTCCCGGACGAAACGCGTCCTCATACCACGTAGTCACTCAACATCCCATCCTCGGCCTGTTGTGGACAAGGTTTCCCCGTTATAAACTGCAGCGTTTGCAGCAATGCGGGACCTGTCGGAGTCGTACCCTTCATGTTTATTTTATAGAACATCTTGTCCAGATTTGCAAGTTCATTCGTCCAGCCCAGATCCATTTCCCATTCTTCGCCGCGATTTTTCGTTGCCGGAAAGTGGAAAACTGCAAGCTCGCTTTTACCTGAGCGGGCTCTGAGACTGAGCAGCAGGTCGCGGATCGCCTCGCGGACGGCGGCCAGCTTAGGCTTCATGCTCGCGCTTGCGTCGATCAGCAGAGCGACCTGCAGAGAGGACGTTTCGCTCATTTCGTCGATCACTTGCACGACTTCGGCGCGCTTCGGCGGCGGGAGTTGTTCCAACTGGTCATGACCGAGAATATGCTGCAATTCTTTGCCGACGGCTTGCTGAATCGATTGGGTGACCGTTTTTCTCGTCATCATCTGGACGGTTTGGGACAACTGCTGCGAGTTCACGATACGGCTCATACCGCCTCCTGCCAAGGCAATCTCTCTGATCTCCTCCGAGCCCAGCATGCCCAGCTCCCCTTGATCGACGACGCCGATCACATTGACCGTAACTCCTTCGGCATGCGCTTCCGCAGCCGCTACAACGGGACTGACTCCCACATTCGAGCATCCGTCCGTAATAAGCAAAATTTGTTTCATCATGATCACCAGCCTCCCGGGCAAAAGAAAAGTTCGCTTTCCAGCTGTCTGTCCAAGGAATGCAGCAGAACGTATGTGTATGCGAAATGACGGATTTTATGCGGCATGAGCGGCAAATAAGCAGTCATTTCGGACAGACTTCTAGCAGCCTTTACTTCTAGTTTTGCCACGAATGAGAGAGTCTAATCATAGAAACGGGAGATTATAGCGGTATTTTACAACGATCCGATGATCGGCTGATGCAGCAAAAAGCCGGCCCCGGTCGGCCCCTGCGAATAGGGACCGATAACCCGGACCAGCCTGTGTTGTTTTTATATGATATGTGGCTCCTCCTTTCGCTATCAGCTCACCGTCTTCGGGCGTTCCAGGCGCGTAAAACCCGGCCAGCGGAAAGTCGCCCATTCCGGCTGGTGCTTCTCTACCCGCGCCACGACTACAGTCATATCATCCTGAATATCACCGTGATGATGGCGGAAAATCCGCTCCAGCAAACAATCCGCAAAATCCTGCGGCACATTCGTATCGATCTCCTGGACCATGCGCTTCATCCACATCTCTTTGTTGACGGCATGGCCCGGGGCGTCGTATATCCCGTCGGTCATCATGATCAGGATGTCGCCGGATTGCAGCGGAATGGTCACGAGATCCACCTCGATGTCCTGCACGATGCCAACCGGCAAGTTGCTCGCCGAGATCATCATCACTTCACTGCCGCGCTTAATAAAGCTCGGCGTCGACCCGGTCTTCACAAACGTCGTATTCGCGTTGTACATATCGACCAAAGCCATGTCGACGGTCGCGTACATCTCGTCGGAGGAACGCAGCATCAGCACCGAGTTCAGCGACTTGATCGCGAGCTTCTCGTCCATGCCCGACTGCAGCAGCTGCTGCAGTATCGTCAGCGCCGCCTGGCTCTCCGCCCTGGCGCGCTCGCCGTTGCCCATGCCATCGCTCAGCGCCACGGCGAACTTGCCGTTGCCCAGCTCCACCGTGCTGAAGCTGTCGCCCGAAAGCAGGTCGCCGCCCTTGGCTGCGCCGGCGACGCCGGTTTCGACCTCGTATTCCTTGGCGGAGCCGAATACGACTGTGCTGTAGCCTTCGCCGCGCTCATGCATTTGCTCGCTCTTCACGGCGACGTTCTCGCCGAGAATTTCGCTGAGCAGCGGCGCGATGATTTTGCGGCATTCATCAAATCCTTTCGTATATTGATGGATGATTTCGATGTCGACATTCCCTTCGTCCAGGCTGATAATGTCGATGCTGTGAATGGACAAGCCGAGCTCTTCGAGCGCATTGCGGATTTGCTCCTCCTGAAGGAACAGCTCCTGTCCTTCGCGTTTGATTTCTTTGGCCAAGTCCTCCATTACCTGGGAAACACCTGAAAGCTGATCCGCAACCAGCTGGCGGCTGTCGAGTATTTGCTTTTTCCAGTGCAAATCGTTTTTATAGAGGCCGTATTGCTGCTTCATCACTTCCAGCACCTGATCCGTGCGAATACACATTTTTTTCCACTCGGGCAAAATATGCTTCTTCGTCATATCCCCCTTCGCCTCAATACTTGACATCATATCGGTCATATAGGTGTACGTCTGATAAAATTTCTGATCCCAGCACTGGCTTTTTTTCCAGCAAGTTTCGCAGGTCTTTTGCGCCACGGCATTCATAAAATGCCCCACGTCCTCCTCCTTGCGAACCTCGGCGTTTTCCGTAGTAATCAGCTTGAAACTGCGGGACAGCTGCCGAAATACTTCCGAAAATTGCTGCACGCGCCCGGCCGTAATATCCCGCACCCGCCTGGCGTAGTCCTGCTGGGATTTCAAATTTTCCTGCGTGCCGGGCACGTATTTGGCGAGTATCTGGATAAAGCCGCGCGGAGTCAGCAAAAAGAGCGCAACTGCCGCCAGCGATTCCCACGTGGAATTGATCATATCCCGATTCGTTCCCAAATAGATCGATAAAATGGAGGAACCCAGCAGCATCCCGAAAGCCACAGCCAGACGGTTGCCCTCCTTGAGCAGGCCGGCCAGCATACCGGAGAAAGCAAGCAGGCTCATCTGGTAGATGGCGCTGCTGTTGGCCAGACTGAGAATCAGCCCGGTAATGACACCGACGGAAGCTCCGAACGGCGCCCCGCCCACCAGCGCGAACAGGAGAATCAAGTAACGGGACAGCACGTGCTCTAAAGTAACGGGGCCGATGAACCAACTGACCGTTCCCGTCATGACGGAAGCGAGCAAAATGATCAGACAGATGATTTCTTCGTGTTTTAAATGATAATTTTTGCGGGTTAGCGTGAAAACCGGTATCGCCTGAATGAAGATCAGCGTCAGCACCAGACTGAGCACCGATTCTACGGCAATCATGGCGACCGAGTACCACGTCAGATTGGAAACAACCATAGCGGCGAACAGTTGCACGAGAAACGTGGAGGCGAACACCTGCAGCGGGGCCAGCGAAATATCCGTTCGCTCGTATTTTTCGCAAGCTTTTTGTATGAGTAAAAAGACCAGCATCTCGGTGACAATGTAGCCCGAATGAGGGCTCAGCGAGAGCAGACTGCCTGCAAAGACGGCAACTCCCACCCAATGCAGCAAATCTCTTCTTGTGAAATAAATGACGGCAAAAAACGCAAGACCAAATGGCGACAGTTGTTCCAGAATCATCGCTCTTCCGAGCAGGAAACCCATCACTATGAGCAGCAGCGCCCATTTCTTGGCAACAAATGCTTGTACGAACCGATTCTCAAGTGCAGCACTGCGAGTTCCTGTTTTCGCCTTATGCCAAAATCCCGACCAATGTCCGCCGATTGATGTGATAACGTTTCTTCTCTGCATGTTCTTAACACCTTCCATTCGCTCTTATTGTTTCTCTAGTATAGAGACAATCTAGCAGAAAGTTTGTCAGAATGAGTTGGTAGAGTAAAAGAAATTTCCGACAAGCCCCGTCAGCTTTGTCGCCAGCCCTCAGCCCAAGCCCAGCCTTGCTTTTTCGGGTTCTTGGCTCCGCGAAAAGTCTTTTTCGCCCGAACTTTATCCTTGCGTATGCGGAGGATTTCCGTAAATTGATGTCGACTGCAGGCTCACCCCGGCGCGGGAACGCTTGCTAGAAAACCCGAACTCCATCATGTCAGATCCAAACTCTGGAAACTATCGAACGATCAACCCCAATTGGACCCGGCGCTGTACTATTAGACCCGGCACTGTATTAGGTGCAACGGTATACCACTAATATGTGCCCCTGGATGAGCGGTAATTTGGTGATGATATGCGGTATGGTCGTTTGCCGGTACCAAAAATGGCGCGCCCGAGCCGCTTCCACGACGGCAAACCACCCGCCCGCGAAGCAGCGGCTAGGCAGCCGGAAAAGCCGCGAGGGTGAGATTGCCGAAAAACTCGAGCCTTAAGAGTTGGTCCATCTCTACTTGGGAACGCGAAGAAAACCTGCAAAAGTGCAGGTTTTTTTCGCAAAAGTGGTTCGTTTTGGCGAAAAGCCTGCGATTGTGCAGGAATTTTCCGCGAAAATGAATCTGAACCTAGATCCGCGGCGAAAAGCCTGCACATTTGCAGGAATTTTTCGTAGTCAGCGTATCCATCGCGCAAAAACTGTACTTTTGCAGGCTTTCTTCGCGCATTAGGCAGATTTGTGCAATCGGCTCTGGCATGTGGGTTTCTGGGCGCCTGAAATCTGTGGGGTTCTCTACTCATGCTTTCGCACCGCGCGCAGCTCCCAGATAGATTTGTGTGACCAGCTCTGGCGTATGGGTTTCTGGGCGCCTGAAATCTGTAGGTTTTTCTGCCCATGCTTTCGCACCGCGCACAGCTCCCAACGCGCGGTGTTTCACCGCAGACGGCGGTCGGTCGGACCACATTCCACGCAAAAAAACCACACCCGCCGTAGCGAATGTGGTTTTGGTTCATGCTATATTAATCTCTTCTTCCGCCTCTTCCACCACGTTTGGACTCGGTGTTCTTCTTCAGAGACGAAATCCGCTCTTCACTGTCTTTTAGGAAACGGGACACTTTATCTTCGAACGAAAACGGCCGACTGCCGCCCTGCTGCTTATTGAAGCCTCGACCTCCACGGTCTCCGCCGCGATTGAATCCTCCACCGCCCGGAGGGCCACTGCGTTCGCCGCCACCCGGACGATTGCCTTGAAAGCCTCCGCGATCTCCGCCGGGACGTCCTTGATAGCTGCCGCCACCTTGTCGTTCAGGGCGAGCCGGTCTTTCCTCAACAGGCTTATCAATCGTCTGCTTGATCGACAATCCGATCTTTCCATCCTTGTCCACGTTAATCACTTTGACCGTGACCTTGTCATCCAGCTTTAAATGGTCATTAACGTCTTTCACATAATTGTCTGCAATCTCTGAGATGTGAACAAGACCGGTAACTCCTTCAGCAAGCTCGACGAATGCTCCAAAGTGAGTAATCCCTGTCACTCTTCCCTCTAACTTGGTGCCCACTTCAATTGCCATAAAGTAAAATGTTCCTCCCTTAAAATGTTGAAAACACTGGCTACGCCGATTATAACCGATGCGCAAATCTCGGTCAACAAGGCAATTGACTCACTTTTTCAGACGATACTAACGCGACTTCGAAACGCTCAAAGGCGTCTCTCCGCTTTTAATATAATGAAAATCTCTCCGAATAATCTGCTCCAAGTATTCGTCATCGTGAAGTCGGGATATTTCCTTCTTCGTGTCCTCATTCAGCTTCCTGGCATCGGCAAGTTGCTGCTTCATATCCTGAACCGTTGAACTCTTGGCAGAGAGCTTGGCGATCTGATCGAAAATCGTGACACCCGCCCAGCTCATGAAGCACAATACAAGGACCATGAGAAAGCGAAGTCTCCGTTTAGAACCTTTGCTGCTGCGCTTATTCGTTGATACGGCTGCTTGAGCTTGCATGAATGGGAATGCCTCCTACTTCGAGAATAACCTGCGGTATAAAGCCGCCACCTTGCTCCCAAACTTCTTGAGCCAACCGGGAAGCACCATAAATTTACGCACAGGCCGAGTCATCCAGAGGAACAGTCTCCACATAGGATAGAGTAATTGTAGCACAATTTTATACAGGAAAATAGCTACAGTCACCAAAATTCCTAAAATAATCACGACAAGCCGATATAAGCCTATAATCGGTTTAATAATGAGAATTTCGACCGTTTTTCGGATAAAACGGTACACCGCGACTACAATCCGAACGATCAACCCCGTTAGCCGTACGATCCAGATGCTGAGGAAAGCAAAATAAAAACATACCCCGATGCCGAGACCAAGAAACACAAAAAAGCGAATTTGCCCTTCGTTACTATGTACTAGCGTTCGAAATACGAGGATTGTCGCCACAATCCAATACAAGACGTCAATGATCGGGATGGTCCACCGCGGCAGCCGCAGCTTGCCCGAAAGCACGTGCAGCACATCGTAGATCGTACCTAGGGCAAGCCCGCTGAGGAACATCATCGCCAGCGTATAAAACTGGACGTTTAGCGTCACTTGAACAGCTTACCTAAAAATCCCTTGGATTTCTCCTGGGAGTTTCCGTCCACGTACGAAAGTTCGTTGACTACCCCTTCAATGGCGACTAATCCTTGTTCCAAGCTCAAATTTTTGATATGCAGATTCTGGCCCTTGATCATCAAAAAGCCCATTTCCGTTTCGAGGAGAAACTCTTCACTATCAAAGCTTTCTACGTTTAAAACTCCGGAGATCTCCAAGAGCTTGCGATTCAGCATTTTGATTTCCTGCCGTTTGTTTTTCACGGGTTCCATCATGGCCTGTACCCCTCCTTCATCTATCACTACCTTATGGAGGGATGTCCGAATTTAGAACAGAAAAGCAACAAAAAAGAGACTAATCTCTTAGTCTCTTCAAGGCTCTTATTCAGGTTGATATGCTTCTTCTTTGAGCAGCGTGTACATTTGGGCGGCGTCTTCCTTGCGGGTCGACTCCGTGAGGGCCTCCACTCGAACCGTCACTTTCTTTTGTCCGAATTGGATAGCCAGCTCGTCCCCGACTTTCACGGCGGTGCTCGGTTTGGCGTCTCTTCCGTTGATCCAGACGCGTCCTTGGTCGGATACATCCTTGGCCACAGTACGGCGTTTGATCAGACGGGATACTTTGAGAAACTTATCGAGCCGCATTATTTTACAGCGTCTTTAAGCTTGTTGCCGGCTTTGAAAGCTGGAACTTTGGACTCTGCGATCACGATCGGGCTGCCTGTTTGCGGGTTGCGGCCCGTGCGGCCGGAACGTTTGCGAGTTTCGAAAGTTCCGAAACCGATCAGTTGTACTTTATCTCCGGATGAAAGCGCGTCTGTAACCTCACCTAAAAATCCGTTCAGTACAGCTTCTACGTCTTTCTTCGTTAGTCCGCTTTTTTCTGAGATGTTGTTGATCAGATCTGTTTTGTTCATGGGTTTTCTTTACCTCCTAAAATGTTTGAAGAGCGAGTCTTCTATGTACCATTTCGGTTACATTCCATTTCAACCTTGACACCAAACTATGTATTCTGCTTTTTTCGCTAAAATCCTTCTGTCAATGATCCAGGTTTGCAATTTTTTTTGCTTCCTGCCAGTAAAATTCCATCTCTGATAACTCAGTCTGGTCAAAAGAAAGTCCTCTTAAACGTAACTGCTCTTCAATATATGAAAATCTTTGCACAAATTTACGGTTTGTCCGGCCAATGGCCTCTTCCGGGTCAATTTTGAGAAATCTCGCAAGGTTGACGATAGCAAAAAGCAGGTCCCCAAGCTCTCCCAGCCTCTCCTGCCCGGCGTCGTCCCCTTCGCTTGCCATCGCTTCCCGCAGCTCGCCGAGTTCCTCCTCGACTTTGCCCAGCACTTCATCGATTTCCGTCCAATCGAAGCCGACGGCAGCCGCTTTTTTCTGCAGCTTCCAAGCTTTCATCAGCCCCGGCAAATCGCGCGGAACGCCGTCCAAAACGGATTGCTTCGCGATGTCGATGCCTTTTTTCCGCTTTTCCTCCGCCTTGATCGCATTCCAGTTCACAAGAGCCTCGTCCGCGTCTTCCGCCTTATTCTCGCCAAAAACATGCGGATGGCGGCGAATCAACTTCTCGTTCAGCCCCGCGATAACATCGTAGACGGTAAACGTCCCGACCTCTTCCTCCATCTGGGCGTGCAGCATCACCTGCAGCAGCAGATCTCCCAGCTCTTCGCACATATGTTCGGGATCGTCCTCATCGATCGTCTCCAGCACTTCGTAAGCCTCTTCGATGAGATTTTTGCGGAGGCTGGCATGAGTCTGCTCCCGATCCCACGGACAGCCTTCCGGGCTGCGCAAAATTTGCACGATTTCATGCAAACGACCGAAGGAACGGTAGTAGATCCTATCTTCCTCGCTGCGCGGCACCCACACCAGAGACAGGTTGCCGTAGCCTTTGAGATGATCCAGCTCGTGAAGCTCCACTTCCTCGATCCGCTCAGCTCCGGCAACGCCGAGAGAATGGCCGACCACGACGCGGTAATCATCCGGGTACGCCTCCATAAGACTTAATTTGACATCCGATGCCGTCAAAGTATCGTACACCTGCCCGATCACCGTATGCAAACGCGGATTCAAACTATAGCGGTTCAGGCTCGTCGCATCCAACAGCTGAAAGCCTTCGATCGGATCGAAGCCGAACCGCAGGAAAGCCTGGTCCAGAAAACTTTCGCCGCCCAACAAAGAAAGCGTAATCCGCTCCTGCGGGCAGCGCTCCTTAAGCAGCTGCACCGTATATTCCGCCACCATCGGATGACCAGGCACAGCATAGATCACCTCCGCGGTCTGCTCTTTGGCCGCCGCGATCAATTGGTCTGCAATCGATTTATACACCTGCTCGAACGAAGCGTGCGCGGTGTAGTTGTCATCGAACGTACGGTAAGGTATCCGATTCGCATCCAGCATGGCGACCATCGGATGATCCGCGGTCCGCAAATACACGACGGCCTGCTCCCGGGACGCCGCTTGAAGCTTCTTCCAGACGCCCAGCGTGAGCTGGTCCTCGTCGCCGGTTCCCAGACCGACAACCGTGATAGGCGCATATGTATGAGTCATGTGTACATGACACCTCCTATTGGGTATAAACATGGGCTGAATAAAGGCAGTTGCCCTTCGCCCAGTGCAAAAAAGAACGTTGTCGCGTGGGGGCGGCAGCTATCATGCTGCACCCCGTCCCCTCTGGATTTAAATACGTTGGACTACGGCCGGCCAGATACCGCCTGTGTCCCCGCATCATCGCCCGCAGAAACCCGGGAAAATGAGATGGGTGAAAAAACCATCTGCTAGAACGGACGTATCACTAGCAGCGCGGGGAATGCCGGCGATGCCTGAGAGTGCTGGGTAAGTCGCAGAAGGCTCGCGAAACTGAGAATGCTGGGTATGCCACAGAATGCTGCAATGACTGTAAATGCTGGGTTAACCGCAGAAGGCTCGCGATGACTGTGTATGCTGGGTAAGTCGCTGAATGCTAGTGATGACTGTGTATGCTGGGTAAGTCGCAGAAGGCCGGGAATATCCGGACGAATCTGGAGCAAGCCAGCGAAAGCTTGAGAGCCCGGAGAATGACCGGAAATGCCAGAAAACACCTGCAACATCCAAGCTACCCAAAAACCCGCACGCCAGACCCATAGCCGCCATTTGCCTCTTAGTCGCGCAGAAAAACCTGCAAAAGTACAGGTTTTTGCTCGTTGATACGCCGACTGCGAAAAATTCCTGCAAATGTGCAGGCTTTTCATCGAGTACAAGGGGCTCAGCCCCATTTTGAGAGAAAATTCCTGCGCATTTGCAGGCTTTTCGCCAAAATGAACCATTTTCGCAGAAAAAGCCTGCACTTTCGCAGGTTTTTCCCCCAGCCGGGGCACCGAGACGCCTCGTGCACGCGCGCTGCGGGGCGCTCACGACCGGGCACGCCGAGACGCCTCATGCACGCGCGCGCTGCGGGGCGCTCACGATCGGGCGTGCCGAGACGCCTCGTGCACGCGCGCTTTCTCCGCGGCGTCGCCCGGGGGCTGGGCAAGCCAGCCCCACGCGAGCTCGCGCGCTGCGGGGCGCTCATGGCTTGTCCCCGCCGGGGCGCGGCGNCGGCGTCGCCCGGGGGCTGGGCAAGCCAGCCCCACGCGAGCTCGCGCGCTGCGGGGCGCTCATGGCTTGTCCCCGCCGGGGCGCGGCGGCGGGAGCAGCTTCGCCAGGACCGGAGCAAGCTTCCGGTCCAGCTCCGGCATCAGCCGCAGCTCCTCGCGGCTGATGCTGCCGCTGCGCAGCAGCGCAAGCGCGTAGACGGCTGCGCCGCCGGCTACGCTCACCAGAGCGATGGCGCTCCAGCCCCATCGCTCCGGCACATGCGCGGCCGCGAGCGCCGGCCGCGCCAACAACTGCAGCGCTGCGAGGCAGACGCCCATCAGGCCCACGGCCAGCGTGGGCCTTGCGGCGTACTGCCGCAGCGGAAAGCGCGCCCCGGTGCAGCGTGCCAGCTGCACCAGATTCAGCCCCGCGGCAGCGGCATAGGCGACGACCGCGCTAATCGCGGCGCCTTCGATGCCCCAGCGGGGCATGAGCCACACATTGCCGAGCGCCTTGAGCGCGGCGGCAATGAGCAGGGCTTTCGCCGGCGTGCGGATCGCGCCGGCGCCCTGGAGCACGCTGGCGGTGACCGCGTTCAGCGTGCTGAACAGGGCCGTGAAAGCGAGCACGGCCATCGTCCAGCTGGCGTCGCTGCTCGCGTACAGCATGACGTTGATCGGCACCGCCGCAAAGGCGAGCCCGAAGGAGGCGCCAAGGCCGATCAGCCAGGCAAGCTTGACCGCCATCTCAGCCCGCGAGCGGATAAGTCCTGCTTGCCCCTTCATGTTCGCTTCGGCAATCGCCGGGACAAGCGCCGCCGACATCGACGAGGCGACCATGACGACTAGCTGGACGAGGGGCAAGCCTCGGTTGTACAAACCGAACTGCCGCATCGCCTCGGCTTCGTTCATCAGCGACGCATCCAGCAAACGGGGCATCGTGAACGTATCGACCAGATTCAGAATCGGCACGACGATCGCTCCCAGGCAGACCGGAATGGCGTAAGCCGCAATGCGCCATGCCCACTGTGCATTGCTCAGATTTTCCCCAGCCACCGCCCGTTCCGGCGCGGGATGCTTGGATCGGGCATTCCGGTCTTTGCGCCAGTATATGAGCATGACGAGCAAGCCTGCACCCGCTCCTGTAACCGAACCGAACGTCGCCCCGGCGGCGATCCACTCCTCGTTAGCCGACAAGGCGACAAAATAGAGCAGCAGCGCCACCATCGTTATTACCCGAATAAGCTGCTCCATGACCTGCGAGACCGCTGTCGGCACCATGTCGTGATGCCCCTGAAAATATCCCCTCAGCACAGCCATCACCGGCGACAGCAGCAGTGCGAAGGATACGCTGCGAATAGCCCGCTCCGTCTGGCTGATGCCGATCCAGGCGGCGATCTGTCCGGCGCCCATGTACAACAGCACAAATAGTAGCGCGCCCGTTCCCATCAACAGCAGCGAAGAAACATAAACGATTCGCCGGGCCCCCTGCGGATCTCCTGCGGCGGCACGCTCGGCGACAAATTTGGACACAGCCACCGGAAACCCGGCCGTCGCCGCAAACAAAATAAGAATATACAGCGGATAAACCGCATTATAAATGCCAAAAGCCGTATCCCCGGCCAAGTTTTGCAGAGGAATCTTTTGCAAGGTGCCCAAAAGCTTGGACAATACGGCAGCGGCTCCCAGCACGGCAGCCCCCCGCAGCAGTCCTGATCCCGATTGGGCCCGGCGCAGATCTTCCCCCGTGCGGGCGCTCCGATCCGCTTGAGTGTCCTCCACAATGAATCCCCCATTGCTTGCATTCTAACGAAATGCCGTTTAAGAAATATTATAACGAAATCCTCCTCTTCCGACAAAAAAAGCTTCCTCTCCGATGAAAATTTTTCTCGACAAGGAAGCTGCGTTCTCCGAATATTCTGTTGTTGTACCGATTCCCGGCGTCTGTCCGATGAAATTGCTTGTTCATCGGACAGACGCCTTGCTTATTGCTCCATTTGCTTCGCCAGGAAGCCTGCTGCGGTTTCCACCATTTTGACTTCCAATTGACCCATCTTGACGCCTTCGTCCTTATTGATCAAAATGACCGAGCCGATCGGATCGCCGCCCGCCACGATAGGCGCAATCACAAAAGAAGAATAAGTGTCGCTGGCGTCTTTGATAATCTCGTACTGCCCGCTGCTGCTTTCCAGCACTGCTTTGCGGTTCTCCATACAAGTTTCCACGACAGAACCGATCGATTTGTCCAAATAGTCTTTCTTGGAACCTCCGGCCACCGCGATGACCGAATCCCGATCCGAAATCATAGTCACATGGTTTGTGCTTTCAAACAAGGACTCCGCATATTCTTTGGCAAAATCGCCCAGCTCGCCGATCGGCGAGTATTTCTTGAGAATGACTTCGCCGTCCCGGTCCACGAAAATTTCCAACGGGTCTCCCTCGCGGATGCGAAGTGTGCGCCGTATCTCCTTGGGAATGACAACTCTCCCTAAATCATCTATCCGACGGACAATTCCAGTTGCCTTCATACCTCTAGATGCCTCACTTTCCTCATGAAGAATTGGATACGACTGGAGCATAACAACTTTTTATTCTGGATTGGAGGGAATTCGAATTCTACCCATAGTATTCTTCCCGGCCTATTTTTTATGCAGACGCTTCACCAACTAACTTCCAGCACGCTTGAAAGCGACTTTCATTAAGTAGTTTGGCATGCTGCTGACGTTATCTTGTCCATTTATGTCAAAAACAAACAGGATGCCCCAAAAGGGACATCCTGGAAATTCTGTCACACGGTGCACGCCGTGTTTCCCGCATGACGGCGGTCATTCGAACACATTACTTTGCAGGCGCTGCGCTTGCCGCAGGGCTGGCCGCTGCAGACGGGCTTGCTGCGGGAGTTGCTGCCGGAGCTGCTGTAGGCTTAGGCAGATTGTTCGTTTCAATCATGCCCGGAACTTCTTTTTCCGCGAAGTCCGAAAGCGAACCTTCCGCCAATTGCGATTTGATTTGCGTTTTCATCGTATCATCCAGCGGTTTGGTCGTTCTGGATTCCACTTTCATGACATGATACCCGTAGTCGGATTCAACCGGGTCGCTGATTTTGTTGATCGGCAGCGTGAGAGCCGCTTCCTTAAATTGCGGAACCCATTGGTTCACGTCCGCATCTTTATAGGTGCCTCCTTTGTCCTTGGAACCCGGATCATCGGAATATTCTTTGGCCAGCGCGGCGAAGTCGCCGCCTTTATCGAGCTTGTCCTTCACTTCTTTGGCTCGTGCCAAAGCTTCATCTTTGGTGCGAATGTCTTTTTGCGTTGCGGAATCTTTCAAGCTGATCAGAATGTGGCTTACCGTCACAACGTCAAAAGCATGCTGAGCCGCTTGTTTATTGTACGAATCCTGAACTTGCTGATCGGTCACTTTGCTTTCCATACTGCCCATCGTATAGAAGCTCATTTTCATCAACGATTCGATATCCTTCAGCTCGACATTGTTGTCTTTGAGCTGTTTGTCCACGCCGCCTTCCATTTTGCCGAAATAGTCCTGGAAGGACTTCATTTGCTCGGCAACCTGCTTATCGGCGGTTTCCTTCGTTTTGTCATCGGCACGCGCGGACAGCACGCGGAATGTCACCAATCGATTGAGCATGTCCTGCTGGAAGGCAGGGTCGCTCATATATTGCGCAAGCTGCGGGCTGAACATTTTGTTCACGTTGATAAAAGAGTCAAATTCGCTGCGGGTAATTTTACCCCCGTCTTTGTAGGTCGCGATAACGTCCGCCGGATTAGCCGCGGCAGCAGCCGTAGCGGCCGGAGAAGCGGTTGCGCCGCCCTCCGCCTTCTTCTGGCCGCATGCGCTGAGAACGGAAATTGCGAGCAGCAGCACCACCATAGTTAGGATCCATTTTTTCGAATAGAACATTGATTTACCGGTATTATTTGGCAACATCTTGCAATTCTCCCTTCGTTTTCAAAACCTCCTTGTATTGTACCAGAAATTTTTCCACCAATTCGATGGAAGCTTCCGGCGTAAGCCCCTTGCAGCGGACAAGGATATGAATTTGCGGCCCCGCTACAAGCTTGATGCGGCCTTCAAAGCGATTAGACAGGGAGAACAGCTTCTGCCCGTCAAGTTTGTCGTTCTGGTCGGTATGCACCTTGATCTGGTAATCATCCCCTTTTTGGCTGATCGTTTCAATCCGGTACTCCGAACCGTATGCTTTCAAACGAGCCACCGATAACAAGTTGAACACGGCCTGCGGGAGATCCCCGAATCGATCGACGAGCTCGTCGTGCAGATCCGCGGCTTCTTCCAGTGTGCGAATGGCAGCCACTTTTTTGTAGATTTCGATTTTTTGCATGCTGTCGTAGATGTAGTCGGACGGCAGGTAAGCGTCCAATTGGATGTCAATTTGCGTATTCCATTCGGGTCCCGGCGCAGCTTCCTCGCCTTCGATTTCCTGTTTGCGCTTGGCTATTTCTTCCGCGAGCATTTGCGAGTACAAGTCAAAGCCCACAGAAGCAATAAAGCCATGCTGTTCCGCGCCCAACAAATTTCCGGCGCCCCGGATGGCCAAATCCCTCATGGCAATTTTAAAGCCTGATCCCAGTTCTGTAAACTCTTTAATCGCTTGCAGACGTTTTTCCGCCACTTCGGTCAGCACTTTATCGCGCTGATACGTAAAATAGGCGTAGGCGATCCGGTTGGAGCGTCCGACGCGTCCGCGCAGCTGGTACAGCTGGGAAAGCCCCATTTTATCCGCATCGTGGACGATCAGCGTGTTCACGTTCGGGATGTCGACGCCGGTCTCGATAATGCTTGTGCTGACAAGCACGTCATATTCTCCGTCGAGAAAATCGAGAATCGTCTTTTCCAGCTCCTGCTCGCCCATCTGCCCGTGGGCAACCGTCACGCGCGCGTCCGGCACCATCATGGAGATTTGGTCCGCCATTTGCGTAATTCCTTGAACACGGTTGTAAAGAAAATAGACTTGCCCTTCGCGGGCAAGCTCGCGCTCGATCGCTTCCCGGACCAGGCCCGGGCTGTACTCGACGACGTACGTCTGAACCGGAAAACGGTTCTCCGGCGGCGTCTCGATGACGGACAAATCCCGCACGCCGAGCATCGACATGTGCAGCGTCCGCGGAATCGGCGTCGCAGTCAGCGTCAGCACGTCCACGTTCGTCTTCAGCCGCTTCAGCTTCTCCTTATGGGATACGCCGAACCGCTGTTCCTCGTCCACGATCAGCAGCCCCAAATCCTTGAACTGCACGTCCTGCGACAGCAGCCGGTGCGTGCCGATCACGACGTCGACGGTGCCTTTCTTGATGCCCTTCATCACTTCCGTCTGCTCCTTTTTGGAGCGGAAGCGGCTGAGCACCTGCACATTGAACGGATAGCCCGAGAACCGCTCGCGGAACGTTTCATAGTGCTGCTGCGCCAAAATCGTCGTCGGCACCAGCACCGCCACTTGCTTGCCGTCGATGGCTGCCTTGAACGCCGCGCGAACGGCCACCTCCGTTTTGCCGTAGCCTACGTCGCCGCACAGCAGGCGGTCCATCGGACGCGTTTTCTCCATGTCCACCTTGATTTCCTCAATCGCCCTCAGTTGATCGCGCGTTTCGTCATACGGGAACATCGCTTCGAATTCATTTTGATAGGCGCTGTCTTTGCTAAACCCGTAACCCGAGGTCGCCTGACGATCGGCATACAGTTTGATCAGATCGTCGGCAATGTCCTTGACCGAAGCCCGCACCTTGCTCTTGACCCGCGCCCATTCGGCGCCGCCAAGCTTATAAACTTTCGGCTCTTTCTCTTCCGAGCCTACGTATTTCTGGATCAGATCGATCTGGTCAATCGGCACCGAGAGCTTGTCGCCGCCAGCATACATAATATGCAGGTAGTCTTTGTGAATGCCGCCGACTTCCAGCGTGCCGATCCCGACATATTTGCCGATGCCGTGGTTCACGTGAACGACATAATCGCCGATTTTCAGCTCCTGATAGCTTTTGATCCGCTCGGCGTTCTCCAGCTTCTTCTCCACTTTGCGCGCTTTGCGCTGCTTCTGCGTGAAGATTTCGCCTTCCGTGATAACGACCAAATGAATCGAAGGCAGCTCAAAGCCGGCCTGCAGGTTGCCGTCCACAATCAGCGGCTCTTCGATCTGGTAGTCGTGAAACACGCGCTTCACCCGCTCCGACCGCTCTTCCCCGTTCGCCAGAAGAATGACTTTGCTTCCGTTCTTCTTCCAGCGCTCCATCTCCGATTTTAAGAGATTCATTTGCCCGTGGAAGTTTTGCATGACCCGACAGACGAAATTCACGATATTTTGCGGCTGAACGCCCGCAACTTGTCTAAGGAAAAGCGACACGTACAGCGTCGGGAACGGCCTGCGGTGAAGCAGCGATTCGTACGATTTGGAGAGCACAAAAGCCGGCAAGCTCTTCCCCTCTTGCAGCGCGTGCATCATCCATTCCGCCTCGTCGCGTTCCAGTTGCTTCGCCGTCTCCAGCAGACGGGCAGGCTCGTCGATGATCAGCACCGCATCTGTGGGCATGTAGTCCATCAGGGTCTGTCTTTCCGTATATAAAAGCGATATATATTTATAAATGCCGGGGAACGTCTGCCCCTCGCGAAGCAGTTCGATGTCGTGGCCGATGCCTTCCAGCAGTTTATCCTTCGCCGCGCGATCGGTCATTTTCTCTAACTGCGCCTGCAGCAGCTCATAAGCATGTTGGGCAGCAGATTGTAATCGCTTTCCATCCGCTTGAATCTCCCGGCATGGCGGAATTGTCACCGCCTCTAATTTATCGACCGAGCGCTGGTCGCTAACATCAAACGTGCGAATCGAATCGACATCGACATCAAAAAGCTCAATCCGAATGGCATGATCGGATGTGAGCGGATACAAATCCAGTATTCCCCCGCGAACACTCATTTCGCCCTTGGATTCTACGCGTTCCACCCGTTCGTAGCCCAGCGCCGTCAGCCGGCCCAGCAGCTCATCCAAATGAACCGTATCTCCAACCTTGATCGTGACGCGCGAATCCTCGAACACCTGTTTGACCGGCAGCAATCTTCTGACTCCGGCAAAAGGTGCGACTACCACGCCGCGGTACCCTCCGGCAAGCTTGGTCAGGGCATCGATCCGCTGCGCAAGCATTTCCGGGCTCGCCGCCGCTTCTTCGGTCGCCATCATTTCCTGGGACGGATACAACAGCACTTCGTCTTCCGACAGGCATTCCAGCAAATCCTCGAAAATCTTCTGTGCGGAAAACATATTGTGGGTAATAATGAATAGCGGTCGCTGCAATTCGCGCGCAAGTGCGGCGATCATCACTTGTCGAGAGGAGCCGGTGAGACCGGCAATGAGCTGCTCTTTCATCTCGGAGCGAACGCCGGACACAATCGTTTGAAAATCGGCATCCGCAGAAAAAGCTTGAACTAAAGCTTGCAAACAATGACACTCCTCTCACAAAAAGAAGCCTCGGCATGCTTGCCTAGGCTATTGTTCCCTTCATCAACCATGACTACTGCAGAGGGCTGGCCAGCAGCGAAAGCTCCGGGTTAGCCTCAAGCGCTTCACGGCAATAATCACAGACGACCTTTACGGTAACGTCTCCATCCGTGTTATACGATATTATATCTCTCCGTTCTTCGGGGGTCAAGAAATGGAAGCCCAGTTGCTGCTCTGTAATCGCAGCCTGATTGATTTCCCCGACAAAGGTGAGACAATGCCTGCAAATATACTTGATTGACATAGTGTATGCCCCCTTCAAATGGCCTATTACACGGAAAGCGGCCCAATCTTTGCGCAGCCCGCCTTCCGTTTATATCCTAGTATGGCCATTTGCAGGAGAAATTAGCCAACGCCGCTGCAGCTTCCTGCGCGGCTCCGGCCCCTATTTATTGAATTTCGCCATAGTCCGCTCAAACGAATTGTCCAGACTGTACTCCATCGCATCGCACGTAAGATCAAGCACCTGCTCGATCGAGCGCATTTCCTCTTTGGAAAAGTTGGACAGCACGTAATCGGCGATATTGTAACCCGGCGCAGGTCTGGATACGCCGATCCGAATCCGGTTGAAGCTCTGCGTCCCCCCGTGCTGGATAATCGATTTGATGCCGTTATGCCCGCCGGCGCTTCCTTGATAACGCAGACGGATTTGGCCGAAAGCCGTATCCATATCGTCGTAAATAATCGTCACGTCATCGAGATCGGCCTTATAAAAATCGAGAAAAGCGCGCATCGCTTCGCCCGACAGGTTCATATAAGTCATCGGTTTGAGCAAATACACTTTCGTTCCGTTTACATTGCCTTCTCCGAGCAGCGCCCTGCCCTTATTTTGAAACGAGCCGATGCCCCATTTCGCCGCGAACCGGTCCACTGCCATGAACCCGATATTGTGGCGGTTCAGCTCATACTGCTTGCCGGGATTGCCCAGCCCGATAAAACATTTCACGCTGCATCCTTCCTCCAATAAAACAAA
This sequence comes from Paenibacillus sp. sgz302190, assembly GCF_059820445.1. Classification (NCBI taxonomy): domain Bacteria; kingdom Bacillati; phylum Bacillota; class Bacilli; order Caryophanales; family Paenibacillaceae; genus Paenibacillus; species Paenibacillus sp. sgz302190. The sequence continues at coordinate 27,838 of NZ_JBZYAO010000043.1, read as the reverse complement.
TTATTTACAAAAAAATATATCCTGCCGCCGGAACGAAGTTCCCGAACGCATTGTCATATTATTATGAAGCAGCAAAAATTTAAAAAATGCAGGTGAGACAACGCTTATGTACGATAATGGTCAAAAACTAACTCATGATCATCATTTTCAGGATCATGTAGACGCAAGCGTCCCCGTCCAAGTATACTATCAAACCGCCCACAAGGATATAGGCTTTGTAGAAGTGTACTCCACACATTTTATTAAAGTCAACAATACCTTCTATAACCGAACTTTACACGATTTTATTTCACGTCCAGGCTATTAAAGTATAGCCCCCTCATCCCCGAGGAAATCAAGCATCGCAGCACGGCGGCAATGAAAAGGGCGCCTCCCCAAGCGGAGCGGCACCCTTTTGGCGTTGTGCTTACGTGGTCTGTTCTTCCTTCGCTTCCTCGGCAATCGACTCCTGGGAAGCTTTCGTTTCTTGCGAAGCGGCCGGATCCTCGACGGCTTCGGTCTCTTTCTGAGGAGCCAGCACGGTTACGATGAGCTCGTTCGGGTCCGATTTGACCTCGATTTCCTCCGGAACCGAGATCTGGTTGACCAGCAGGTTGTCCCCGAGGCCCAGCCCGGAAATGTCGACGGGGATGGTGGCCGGGATGTGCTGCGGCAGGCAGCGAATTTCCAGCTCGTGCAGCTGTACCTGAACGATGCCGCCTTCCTTGGCCCCTTCGGCTTCGCCGACGAAATCGAGGGCCACGACCGTTTTGACCGGCTCATCCATGCTGATTTGATGAAAATCGACATGCAGCAGCTCCCGGTTCACTTTATCTCTCTGCAGCTCGTTCATCATGACCGGCTGTTTGCCGCCTCCGTTCGGAAGTTCCATCTCGATGATCGCGTGCGGATTTTTGCGCAGCAGCGCAAGCAGCTCCTTTTGATCGATCGCGATGACGAGATTCCCGGTTTTTTTGCCGTAGACAACGCCGGGAATTTTGCCTTTTGCGCGCAGCTGCTTGATTTCGGATTTGGTCGTGCCTTGGCGCGCGTCCGCTTTTAACGTTAATGCCATATGAAAAAAACCTCCTGAGAGTAGGTTTAACCGCTAATCAGTAGCGTGCCCAATCTCAGGAAGTTCCATCCAATTCCCTGTTGCCTTCTATCCTTTTTTGTTCTTTTTCGCCTGCATCCGCGCTTTGATCTTATCAGCGTAGCCGGGCTTGTTGGTTTGCCGCTCGCGGGCGATGGCCAAATCTCCGTCCTCAACCGCATGCGTAATCGTGGAGCCTGCGACCACATAGGCGCCTTTGCCGATTTTAACCGGCGCGATCAGGTTCACGTTGCTGCCGACGAAAGCGTCGTCTTCGATCTCGGTCAGGCTTTTGTTGAAGCCGTCGTAATTGACCGTTATCGCGCCGCAGCCGATGTTGACATTGGTGCCTACAACCGCATCGCCTACGTAGCTCAAATGCGATACCTTCGTTCCATCGCCGAGCGTCGCGTTTTTGATTTCGACGAAATCGCCGATTTTGACATGCTTCCCGATCTTCGCGCCCGGCCGCAAATAAGCGAACGGACCGACGCTTGCGTCGCTGTCGACAAAAGCGTCCTGCAGCACGGACTGCTTCACGGTAACTTCATCTAACAACGTGGAGTCGTTGATTTCCGTTTGCGGGCCGATCGTGCAATTCTCGCCGATCGACGTTTGGCCGCGCAAAATCGTGCCCGGCAGCAGCACCGTATCCGCTCCGATGGTCACTCCCGCTTCAATGTACGTACCCGCCGGATCGACGATCGTTACGCCGTTCAGCATATGAGCGCGATTGATTCTTTCCTTCATCAAACGCTCCGCCTCGGCAAGCGCTACCCGGTCGTTCACCCCGATCGACTCCGCGCTGTCCGCCATGCAGTACCCTTGCACGATCTCGCCGCGCCCCGTCAAAATGCCGATAACATCCGTCAAATAGTACTCTTTCTGGGCGTTGTCATTTTTCACCGCAGCGAGCGCATCGAACAGCTTGCGGTTGTCGAAGCAGTACGTCCCCGTATTGATCTCCTGAACGGCCGCTTCTTCGCTGCTGCAATCCTTCTGCTCCACGATGCGGCTCACGCGGGAGTCTTCCCCGCGGATGATGCGTCCGTATCCATGCGGTTGATCGAGCTTGGCCGTCAAAATCGTCGCCGCCGCCCCCGACTGGCTGTGCAGCTCCAGCATGCTCCGCAGCGTCCCTTCGGAAATCAACGGCGTATCGCCGCAGATGACGATAGTCGTGCCTTCCTCGGCGCCCAGCGCGTCTTTGGCCTGCAAAACCGCGTGGCCGGTCCCGAGCTGCTCCGATTGCAGCGCATATTCCACCTTATCGCCCAGGTATGCCTGTACCGCCTCCGCTCCGTAGCCAACGACGACGAGCGTCCTTTCCGCCTGCATATCCCTTAACGTATCTGCAACGTGACCTACCATCGGCTTGCCTGCAACCGGGTGGAGCACTTTATAAAGCTTCGATTTCATCCGTTTACCCTGACCTGCCGCCAGTACGATTGCCATTAATTTCAACTGACATCCAACCCCTTTATTTATAAACTTATTAAAATAAATCCTAGTATACGCGCATTATCGTAAATCGTGATATGAAAGTCGGTTCATCCCCAAATATAGCTCAATTCCCACAAAAAGAAAAGAGAGCCCGGCGGGCTCTCCAGATGTTGAACAATTAAGCGCCTTCTTCGATTACTTCTTCTTCAGCTGCTGCACGATCATATTCAGCCAAAACCGCAGCTTGAATTTTTTCGCGAGTCGTTGAAGAAATGGGATGAGCGATATCGCGGAACTCCCCGTCAGGAGTCCGTTTGCTTGGCATAGCCACGAACATACCGTTGTTTCCGTCAATCACACGAATATCGTGAACGACGAACTCGTTGTCGATGGTAATGGAAGCAATCGCCTTCATTCTCCCCTCGGAATTAACCCGGCGGAGTCTTACATCTGTAATTTGCACTTGTGTTCACCACCTTTTTCCATCGCTAGGACTTGGGTGTATAATTCCACATTTTAGTGCAAATTCCTTCTTCCTTTTTCGGGAAATTGAATAATTTTATGCGTTCTTAATGTTTCGATCAAGATTCGACAGAAATTCCAACAATTAGTTCAATTTCGACAAAAACATCCCTTGGCAGTCTGGCCACTTCGACAGTCGAACGAGCCGGTTTGTGATCGCCAAAATAGGAAGCGTAAATCTCGTTCAGCTCTGCAAACTGATTCATGTCCTTCAAAAACACGGTCGCCTTGACCACCTGCGAAAAATCGGTGCCCGCCGCTTCCAATACAGCCTTCAAATTGGCGAATACTTGATGCGCCTGTTCCTTGATGCCGCCCTGAACGATCTGACCGTCCGTACCGAGCGGGATTTGTCCCGACGTAAACAGCAGATTGCCCAGCTTAACCGCCTGCGAATAAGGCCCGATTGCGGCCGGAGCCGCTGAAGTCGCGATATATTCCATGTTTACAAGTCTCCTTTTGCATCGTCAAAGTAATTGCCCGGCTCTACGGTAATCTGTTTCGTTTTCGAATCCACCCCGTACATCCGTGCAAGCGATACATAATGGTCTACCAAATGCTCATCCACCTCGCAGGATTCCATGAACACCCCTACGCCCTGGACGGAAGCCTTGAACTCGCTTAACAGGTCCATCATGCCGTGAATCGTGCCGCCCACATGCATGAAGTCATCGATGATCAGCACCTTGGATTCTTCCTTTAGCGCGCGTCTGGCGAGCGACATCGTCTGAATCCGTTTGTTGGAGCCCGATACATAATTGATGCTTACGGCAGAACCCTCCGTCACCTTGCCGTCTCTGCGTACAATAACGACGGGAAGATTCATATAAGTGGCTGTCGCATAAGCAAGCGGAATGCCTTTGGTTTCAACCGTCATAATCACGTCCAAGTCTTGACCGGCGAACGCCGAGGCAAAAGTTTTGCCGATCTCATTCAAATGGTGCGGCTGTCCCATAATATCCGACATATACAAATAGCCTCCGGGCAAAATGCGCTCCGGCTGCTGCAGCTGCAGGCACAGGTTTTGTATAAAACGCAGTGACGCCTCCTTCGGCATCTTTGGCGTAAACTTCACGCCCCCCGCCGCTCCGGCCAGCGTATGCAGTTCACCAAGCCCTTCTTCTTCAAACACTTCTTTAATGATCGCCAAATCTTCGCTAATCGAGGATTTAGCTGAATTGTAACGCTCGGCAAAAGTCGTTAAAGGAATCAACGAATGGGGGCGGAATAGTAAGTACTGCGTCATTTCCACCAGCCTGGCGCTCCTTTTTAACTTTTTCATCGCCTTCCCCCCCAGAATCCGAATAATATAAAGAAAATATACCATTTTTATACGTATTTATTCAAGCTTCGCCGTGAAAATTAATTTGACATAAATGTGACATAAAAATAACATTTGTCAATGCCAAAAAAGCCCGTTCCCCTAAGAGAAACGGGCCGATGCAGAAAATCGCGGCGGCTCGGCTACCCTTCGCTTGCGTTCGGCGCGTCACCCCGAATTTGCCGGGGCGCCGAGCTGTCTGCGGACGAGCCCGCCTTGCTTGTCAAATTTTTAATAATCTCCTCCACGTCGATGCCTGACACGCTTTTCAACATTTCCGGCGCTGTAGACATCAGCTTCGTTACGTAGTTGCTCACTCTGGCCGCGCCGTCGCCGCTTCCGGTATCCACAACGGTCAGCTTATCTATAGAACTGAGCGGCTCGGCGATTTTGCCGGCAAGCTCGGGAAGCATTTTCACGATGATATCGAGGATCGCAGCCTCCCCGAATTTCTGGAACGCCTCCGCCAGCTTCTCCTTCGCTTCGGCTTCAGCCAGCCCCCGCAAGCGGATGACCTCCGCTTCTGCCGTACCTTTCGCCCGCTCCGCGTCGGCGATGGCCATGCCTTCGAGTCTGCGCTGCTCCGCATTCGCTTTCGCTTCAGCCTCGATCGTGTACTGGCGGGCGTCCGCCTCGCGCATCTTCTTCGCTTTGTCGGCTTCCGCCGCCTGCTCGACGGCATAGCGGTCGGCGTCCGCTTTCTTTTTCACTTCCGCGTCGTACTGCTTCTGGCGGACCTGAATTTCTTTCTCCTGCAGGTCGATCTCACGCTCTTTCCGCACGAGCTCGACTTTCATCTGCTCCTCGACCATCGTCTGCTTGGCGCGGGCCTCCTGGATGTGATACGCCTGATCGGCTTCCGCCTTGGCCGTATCCTGCACCTTCTTGAAGGCGGCGATCTTCAATTCCTTCTCCTTGCCCGCCTCCGCGATGTTCGTATCCCGCAGCAGTTCGGCCTTCTGCCCCTCCTCTTCGGCGCGCGCCTTTTGAATCCGCGCATCGCGCACCGCTTCCGCTTCGGCGATTTCTGCATCCCGCTTGACCGCGGCTATCCGCGGCTTCCCTAACGCATCCAGATAGCCGTGCTTGTCGCGGACATCTTTGATCGTAAAGGAAACGATTTGCAGCCCCATCTTTTTCAAATCCCGCGCCGCTACCCCCTGCACCTCCTGGGCAAAACGATCGCGGTTCCGGTACACCTCCTCGACGGTCATGGAGCCGAGAATCGCCCTAAGATGCCCTTCCAGCACCTCCTGCGCCTCCCCCTTGAGGGATTCGATCGGTTTGCCCATGAACTGCTCGGCGGCTGTAGCCACATCTTCGACGGCTCCGCCGATTTTGATGATCGCGACCCCGTCGGCAATAACGGGCACCCCTTGCTCGGTATACACCTCCGGCGTGGATACATCCAGCTTGTGAGAAAGCAGCGACAAAAACTCCGACTGCTGAAAAACCGGCCATATGAACGCGCCGCCTCCGCGGACGATTTTGATTTTGCTTCCGGATTCGTCGGTGGAAATATTTTTATTCCCCAAAAAAGAACCGGTTATGATCATCGCCTCGTCAGGTCCGACCGTTTTGTAACGGGCCCAGAAAGCGAGACCGAATATAACGATAACTCCGACTACAAGAGCGGGTACAACTAAGAAATCAGGCATAGCTTCATCTCCCCTTCGTCATTTATTGCAAACTAGACACATACAGAGTTCCGTCCTTCACTTCCACCACCACTACTCTGGAGCCGGATGGAAGCTCGATGCCATCAAAGCTGGCCGCAGTATGATTCGTATTGCCGGCCCCTACACGGACCAGCACCTCCCCGAATCCCGAGGCGGGCACAGTCACCGTAACCTCACCGATTTTGCCGTTTAGCTGCCTGATGGAATAGCCGGTTGAATTCTCGGTGTTCTCCATCGGTTTGACATACCCGAAATAGACGGCCGCAGAGAGCAGAACGGCTATCAGCAGCGCCAGCAGCAATGCGGCCACCGAGCCTATTCCCGCGTATTTCTCCAGCAGTATGCCGGCGCCTCCGAAACCGGTTACAGCGCTCGCCAGCACCATTGGCTTTACAATATCCAGAGACAAAAAATCGAACAAGCCGTCCAAGGCATGGCTGATCAGATCGCCGAACAGCACGCTGACAATAGCAAACAACACGCCCCCGGCCAAACAACCCCAATACAGTTCAGTCATGGCAGCCCTCCTTTGCCAATCTGATTTGTCGTTGCCTACATATAGTAATACGCATACAACGGCCGTTTTGTTGCGAAAATCCCCAATTTCGCTCATAAAAAACGAAAAAAGCCCCAAAAAGGAGCTTTTTCAAAACAAACCGGCCCGTATCTGCTCTTTACGTTAACATTCTCACTGCATATACGTCTTTGCAAAATCCTCTCAACCCGTTGTAGATGCGGGGAATTTTGGCCTCCTTGGATACCAGGCCAAAAACCGTCGGCCCGCTGCCCGACATCAGCACCCCGTCTGCACCGAGCTTTTGCATGCATTCTTTCAAATGCCGCACCTCCGGGTACAGTTCCAGCGTCACTTCCTCCAGCACATTGCCCATCCCGTGGCACAGCTGATCGAACTGCTTGTCGCGAATCGAGTCCAGGATAACTCTCGTCGAGGGATGACGCTTGATTTCGCGGGCATTCAGCTTGCCGTAAATTTCCGAAGTCGACACATTGATCGGGGGCTTGGCCAACACAACCCAACATTGCGGAGGCGAGGCGATCGGCTCCAGCTTCTCCCCTCTGCCCCGGGCAACCGCCGTGCCGCCCGTCACGCAAAAAGGAACGTCCGAGCCCAGCTCGGCTCCAAGCTCCTGCAGCTCTTTCACCGGAATGTCCAGCTTCCATAACCGATTGAGCCCGCGCAGCGTAGCCGCCGCATCGCTGCTTCCTCCCGCCAGCCCTGCGGCTACCGGAATCTTTTTATCCAGATGGATGTAAACGCCCTGTTTGACGTCGTACCGATCCTTGATCAACCTGGCGGCTTGAAAAGCCAAGTTTTTTTCGTCAAGCGGAATATACCCCGCCTGGGAGGAAATGATGATCGTGTCGCGCGGCAGCTCCTGCATTTCGATCCGGTCCGCCAGGTCCACCATCGTCATGACCATTTCGACTTCATGATAACCGTCTTCTCTTTTATGTAAAACATCAAGGGATAAGTTGATTTTGGCCGGTGCTTTTTCAAAAATCTTCATCCGATCACCTTCTTTTGCTCGTTTGCCGTTAAAACATTATAACAAAAGCGCAAAAGAAAAGCTAAAGCATTCGACACAGCTCGTCGGAACGATGGCCCCAGCGGTTCTCGCCGCTGGATGGCGGCGAAGCCGGTTGCCAAATGCGGCCGGATAGCTCACGCCAGCCTGTGGGCAGAGAGTGCGGGGTTTTACGAAGAAACCTGTGCGCTTCGGGGAAACCCACCGATTATGCACGGAATGCCGCTTATAATAAGCAGACTGAGCCAAGAGGTCAGAGCACTGAGCGGCAGCGGCAAAAGCTGCCGGAATGCTTTGAGGCCAAGCCCATCCGGCCGCATAAGGATGAACTGCTCGTGTACACGCACCGCCAGAGCCGGCAGTACATCTGCCTGGCAGCGCGAAGAAAACCCGCAAAAACCCCCATGACGTCGTGGACGTCACCCTGCAGAATGAAAATAGTCAGGTCTACTGCGTTCTATTTTCGTATAAAGCGCAAAAGTGCAGGTTTTTACTCGATGATGCGCCAGCCACGAAAAATTCCTGCATATGTGCAGGTTTTTGCCTGTTGGTACGCCGGCAACGAAAAATTCCTGCAAATGTACAGGTTTTTCAGCGAACATTTGGGTTCAGACTCATTTTGCCCAGAAATTCCTGCACAATTGCAGGCTTTTCCTCAAAATGAACCCCATAAACAGAAAAAGCCTGCACTTTCGCAGGTTTTTCGCTTTGCCAAGCCGCTTCACGAATGGCCGTACCCACAATTATGGGTCACCTCTGGCTGCCCTAACAAAGTATCGCTGGACAATTTAACTTTCGCAGGTGATCCGTACGCAATGCCGGTGATTCAGAACGGCTGCTGCGGCTGCCTGGCCGCATATGAATACCCTGTCTGCCCCTGTACGCCTGAAGCTACCTGGTTCCCCTGGAGCCCTTGAGCCTCCTGCGCCGCGTATCCGTAACTGCCACCACCTGGCTGGAGACCCTGGCTCTGCTGTGCAAAGCTGCTTGTCCCTCCGGCATACGGCTGCGCACTGCCGACCGTTCCTCCGGCGTACGGCTGCGCACTGCTGACCGTTCCTCCGGCGTACGGCTGCACACTGCCGACCGTCCCTCCCGCGTACGGTTGCGTACTGCTGACCGTTCCTCCGGCGTACGGCGGCGCACTGCTGACCGCTCCTCCGGCGTACGGTTGCGTACTGCTGACCGTTCCTCCGGCGTACGGCTGCGCACTGCCGACCGCTCCTCCGGCATACGGCTGCGCGCCGCCGACCGTCCCTCCGGCGTACGGCTGCGCACTGCTGACCACTCCTCCCGCATACGGCTGCGCATAGCCTCCAGAGCCTTGGCTTACCGGGGCCCCTGGCGAGTACTGCTTGGCCAGCGCCTCCTCCGCAATCTGAATCGCCCGCTTGACCATGTTGCCTGCGTCCTTCGTGCGGATTCCTTCCCAGCCTTCCCGCTGTACCACATCGTAAAAGCCAAGGTCCTTGGCCAGCTCATATTTGAAACTTTCCGACATAATGCTTCTTCTGCGTCCCATCGCTATCCCTCCTGAAGTAAAATAGGAATGTACGGATAGTGTGCCGCATTATCGCCAACTCCATGCAAAGCAAAAAGCAGACCCTATGCGGGCCTGCCGTTATGACAATGCATTAAGCTAATGTTGAATATAGGTGATACGGACTTGTCCGTCATCGTTGCAAACGGTCACTTCCACGGATTCCGTCAAGATATCCGCGTAGCTGTAGGAGACCCGCTTAAATGCGTTGGACTCTTCCAGCTTAACAATAAATACAGAAGGGTAGGTTTCTTCTAAAACACCGGAACGCTCGATAGTCTTTCGCCGACCACCATTTGCTCGCAACATGATCTTCTGCCCGACATGGGGCTCCAAACTGCGTTTAATTTCCAACAGCGCATTTTTTGCCATTGTCAACTACCACCTCTTTCCTTGTTAATTATAACCGATCGCGGCCAAAATGTCAAATTAGGACCAAATATTATATCAGCCCGACAATCCTGTTGTCAACGGCATATCCGCCTAATTTTAAATTTGCTTGGTGTTTAGGTTGCCTCCAAAGATTGTAAATTATTCACTTTTTTTCATGAAATATATTTTCGACATATACGGAGGCATTTAGCACCGAAAACGGATGCCGCCCACACGGCGAACAAAACCAAAGAAAAAGCGCCCAAACGCGAATGGACTTTGCACAAGTCGATTCGCGCCTGGGCGCTTGAATGGATACGCACCGAGCGCAGCTCACAACGCGCGGTTTCACAACTGTATGAATGGCGGTCGTTGAGTTTCACACATTTGCCTGCGAGTGCTGAATGCCGGGAATCCCCATCCGGTAGCTGCCTCGCGTATCGACTCCGCCTAATCCGTCTAACCCCGTAACCGTCAAGCTGACGATGTCCAGCATGGAAACGGTATCTTTGACCGACGTATAGGACAGCTTAGCCGCAATGCACAAGGGGTCCAGAGCATGAATCAGCACGCGGGCCGGGGAGCTGGCAAAATTCGCTCCGGCCCGCAGCAGCGCTTCAAAATGCGACTGGCAGGCTCCGGCCACAATGATCAAGGAATCGCGATCGCGTTCGTACTGCCTGGCGACCTGAACCGCGCTCACAAAATGAAGCGAATTTTTGTAGCTGCTCAAGTTGTTGATATCGCGGTTTTTACGGTTTTTTATTATGCCGTCATGTCCGGTAATGACGACGATATCCGGCTTAACTTGCGGCAGCAGCCGATACAGCGCATCCGGCATCTGGGCTTCGGGGACGTAAAAGCCCTCCGCAGGCACGCGAAGCTCTCCGTACAGCTGCATGCATTTGCGCAAATAGGCCGGGTCTCCGTCCACATGCAGTATTTTACCCGGCACTTCAAAATAGCTGACGCCGGAGTGCTGATTCTTCTCCTGCTGCTGCTCCCTGGCGATTTCAATTCGTCGCAGCGATTCCCGATATTGCGGGGTGCCCGACCGGAGATGATCCGGCGTGACGCCGCCAATCGCAAGCAAGTCCGTCAGGGGCGCATCTGCAAGCAGCCGGTAATCGACACCCCGCAGCACGGCCTTCACCTGCTCGATACGTTCGATTTTGAAAATGACGTCTCCGCCATAGGATTTTCGGGTAACAAAGTCTCCTTGCCTCATCGCTCAATCCCCTCCTAGGGCTATCCTATGGCGGGGATGGGCATTTGGTGCGGGTTTATTTGCAGCCGTGCGCGCGGAGGGCCGACGACAAGCGCGCGAACTCTTCCATGCTGAGCGTCTCACCGCGGCGCGAAGGCTCGATGCCGATGCCGTGCAGGAGCGCCTCCAGCTCAGCCTTGGTGTCTTTGGCAAAGAACCGCGCAGCCAGGTTGTTGTAAAGGGTTTTGCGCCGCTGGACGAAGGATGCCTGGACGACTTCGAAGAAGAAGTCGGCGTCCGCCACCTCGACCGGCGGGGTTTGCCGTACGCGCAGCCGGATGACGGCGGAATCGACGTTCGGCTGCGGGACAAAGACGGTGCGCGGCACGATCGTGACAAGCTCCGGCTCGCAGTAGAACTGCACGGCAATGCTGAGGCTGCCGTAGTCTTTGGTGCCCGGGCGGGCCGCCATGCGGTCGGCCACCTCTTTTTGAATCATCACGACGATATTTTCCAGCGGAAGCTTCTCTTCGAGAAGCTTCATAATGATCGGCGTCGTGATGTAATAAGGCAGGTTGGCAACAACGCTGATGCCGCCAACACCGGCAAAATGCTGCCGGAACAGCTCCGGCAGGTCCAGCTTTAACACATCCCCACGCACGACCTGGGCATGGGGGTACGGCTCCAGCGTCTCGCCCAGGATGGGCAGCAGACGCTGGTCGATTTCGATGGCCAAGACGCGCCCAGCCTGCTTGGCCAACTGCTGGGTGAGCGCCCCGATGCCCGGGCCGATCTCCAGCGCGCCCTTGTCCGGGCCGAGCCCGGCGGCGGACACGATTTTGTGCAAAATATTCTGGTCTACGAGAAAATTTTGTCCGAGGCTCTTTTTCAGCACCAGATCGTGCTTCTTAAGTATTTCTTTCGTTCTGTTCGGTGTAGCGACATCCTCAGGAAGCGCCCGGTTGGAAGTATTCATGTCACAGCCCTCATTTATTTAGTAATTCTACCGCCGCTTCAAACTCCTCGCGGGTGATTTGAAACATCGCACAGCGCTTGTAAAATTGCTTGCCGTTGCAGTAGCCGATGCCGAGCGCCTTGCCTGCCTCCAGCCTCCGGGAGGCCGCTTCGGCGTGGACGATGAGTCCCGCCGCCATCAGGTCCTCCCAGGTGACCAGGGAGACGGCTCCTTCATACTCCGTCCGCAAATTGCTCAGCGCCTGCCGGATCGTCTCCGGCGACGCGTTCTCAACCCCGATGTCGCCCTTGTACTCCGCCTGCTCCTGCGTAATAAAGGCATGCTTGCAGCCGGGCACCTTCGCCGCCACGATTTTGCGGATCCGCTCCCCTGCATGATCCGGATCGGTCAAAATAATAACTCCGCGCCGCTCCTGAGCCAGCGCGATCCGTTTCAACACGGCCGGACCTATTGCGGAGCCGCCGGTTTCGATCGTATCCGCCTCCACGGCCCGGCGAATCGCTGCGGTATCGTCTTTGCCCTCGACAACGATAACTTCTTTTATCATACAACGTTCCTTTCCCTGTACGCACAAAAAGAAGAGGGGTCTCCTCTTCTTTTGCCATTCGTGAACGACCTATCTATCTATATATACATTCTGCCCATGCAGAAACCGGATTACCCCTTAATTCTCAGTCGGCTTCTTCGGCCCTACGACATAGACGGTATAACCGTTCTTCGTGCCGAATTTGTTGGCATAGCTCTCATCTTCGAAGTAAACGTCGATCGTTTGCCCTTTCACGGCGCTGCCTGTATCTTCAGCGCGCCGGAAGCCAATACCGTCGATGTACACCCACCATCCGAGCGGAATAACCTTCGGATCTACCGCGATCGTTCTGCCTTCGGTGACTGTAGTTCCTGTAAACGTCTTGCCAAACCCGGGGCTGTCCGCGGATTTGCCGGTAGACTCCACTCCCGCCGAATATGCGGTGAGTTTCACGTTTTTGAGAATTTGTTTGTAGCCGAATTTGACGCCATTCTTTGAAATTTCATCCACGCTAGGGGATGAGGCCGATAAAGCGACGACCGGATTTTTCGTGCCGATGGCAACGACTTTTTTCACACTTTCCGTTTGAACCTGTTCATCTACAACTGCTTCGGAAACCAAAACGCCGTCTTCGAATACTTTTTCCATTTTTTTCAACAGAACGCCCTCTTTGCCTTCCTGGACGACCTGTTCCTTGCCTTTGAGCAGCGATGCATCGTTCTTCTTCTCGGTATCGAACGCGATCGGTTCCGTTGTTTCGTTCTGCTCTTTCTTTACCCTGACAACTTTGACTGTATCGCCGGGTAAAAGCGAAGATGCCGGTTCAGGAGTGACTCGGTCAAGCTCCCCAAGTGCAATATGTAAATCCTGCAATGCACTTTCAACCGTTCTTGCAGTTGTGTAAACAGTGGTGGTCTTTCCATCAGCAGTCAATTGAATCGGTGACGCATGATCGATCACGAATTTCTCTCCGCCCTTGATCGGAGTCGTGAGCGCTGCAGAAACTTGATCGTGTTCACCAATCTTAATGGCTTGTTCATCCAGTAGGCGTTGCAGGACCCATTGCTTCGTATGCACAACGGTTTCTTGTCCATTCACAACTACGGATACGCTCTTGGTAGCCGTACCGTACAACAACACCAAAAACATGAAAGTCATAGCGATTGAAATCATACCTAGGCTTAAAATCAAACGCAAGTTTTCATGCTTCCATCGTAGTGCCAAGGACATGCTGGATGATCGACTTACATGGGTCTCGGTTAAAGAGATGTTGCCCACTTCTTCGGTCCTCCTTCAAAGCCTCGCCGCCCGTGTGTTACGCATGATTAAATTAGACGCGACTAAGGTCAGTTTGTGATTAACTTAATAAGCCTCTCCAGCTTTGCAGCGGAGTTCACCCGACAACAACGCGGCCATTACCGGACGCTGCTGCGGTAGTCCCACCTCCTTCGCTTTTCATCCTATGATCATCTAGCCTGCACTATCTCGAAAAAATGAAAAGACCAGCGGAAAGAGGACTCTTCCCGTGGCCTTGTATGCATAGAAAAATACAACCAGACACGACAATCGTTACCTCTCTCGGTACGCTTACGAGGTTAGCTGACGGATTCGGACGTGAGAGTCGCCCTACCTGGACAACAAGCTGCTTGCTCGTTGTCGTTGGATTCACCCCTGATATTCATTCTGCTGGCATTCGGCGGTTGCATGTGCTTCCGAATGTTTGCAGCGGTTCCCCCGTTCCCATAAATGGAACTCAGCGAATGGAAATTTGGCAAATTGGTTATTAAGTTATTATGAAAAGTATATTACGCTGTAAATCTAAACCTGTAAAGGGATTATCGCCCGCTAAAAAGGGCGGAATTCGGAAATAATAAACATTTCCGGCTATAAATCTTGGTCTTTAGTACGTTTTTCTCATTATAACGTATTCTGACGCTTTTTTTCGCAATTCTTACGTTTAAATTAGGCTTTAATAGCAATTTTGTTTATAATGGGGATGGGTGAAATTGGTTCAAAAATGCCAATAATTTGCTGAAAAGGAAGGCCTTTCGATGAACCCCATTCTACAAGTCGACTCCCTCTACGGGGGATATCTTCCAGGAAAACCTGTCCTGCACGGACTTACTTTTTCAATCCGCCAAGGTGAAATGATGGGCTTGATCGGACTCAACGGCGCAGGCAAAAGCACGACAATCAAAAATATTCTCGGCCTGCTTCATCCGCAAAAAGGCACGATCCGCGTCAGCGGCCTCACCCTGGCGGAAGACCCGCTCGCCTACCGAGCAGCGTACGCTTACGTTCCCGAATCGCCCGAGCTTTACGAGGAACTGACCATCCGCGAGCATCTGGAGCTGACGGCCATGGCATACGGGCTGACCAAGGAGCAGTTCCTGACCCGATCCCAGGCGCTTTTGGAAGAGTTCCAAATGAAGGACAAGCTGAACAGCTTTTCCAGCCATCTGTCCAAAGGCATGAAGCAGAAGGTAATGATCATGAATGCGTTTTTGATCGAGCCCGCCTTGTACATTATCGATGAGCCCTTTCTCGGGCTTGACCCGCTGGCCATCCGCTCGCTGCTTGAGCTTATGGTCCGCATGAAGCGAAGAGGAGCCAGCTTCCTCATCTCCTCGCACATTTTGTCAACGATTGAAAAATATTGCGACAGCTATGTCGTTTTGCATCGCGGCAAAATGGCCGCCCAGGGAGATTTGGGCGAACTGCGGGTGCAAACCGGGCTTGCCAAAGCGTCGCTCGACGACATTTTTTACGAGCTGGTTCAAGGTGATTCGGTATGAAGGACATGGAGGTCAATATCACTGGTTTATGGCAGCAGCGCCTGGGGCGGTATTTAAAGGAAGCTTCGGGGTACTGGCTCTACGCGGCGCGCAGCAACTTTGTCGGCTTCATGTTGTTTCTTGTCATTATTTCTTCCTATTATTATGCCAAAACGTTGCAGCAGCTTCCGACAAATTATCCGTATCTGTGGATCGCTTTGCTGCTGCTTGTTCCGCTGCTCGGGTCGAGCCCGATTCGAACGCTGGTCCGGGACGCGGACCGCATGTTCCTGCTGCGGATCGAGCGTCAGATGGGCGCTTACTTTCGCAGCGCGCTTCTTTACAGCTTTACGCTGCAAGCCTTCTGGTCGCTGATTGCGCTTGTCGTGCTGTGGCCCCTGTACCGTCACTGCGAGGGTGCGGCCGCTCAGCCGTTCGTCCTGATGCTGATGCTGATCCTGCTGGTCAAATTCGCCAACATATTGGCCGGTTGGTATGAGAGCCGCTTCGTTCACACCTATGCAAGAACGGCCTCCGTCGTATTCCGCTGGGTAGCGTCGCTCGTTATCGTCGCCGTGCAGTTCGACCGCAGCTTCTTTTGGGCGAGCGCAGCCGCGCTCGTTCTGATTTTGCTCTGGTTGGCGGCAGCCCGTTTTGCGGCCGTCTATACGATCGGCTGGGATTATCTCATTGCCAAAGAGAAGCAGCAGCAGGCTCGTCTGTACATGTTCTTCAACTGGTTCGTCGATGTGCCCCAGCTGCCGACGAGGATTGCGCGCCGCAGCTGGATTAGCGGAATTACGCGCTATATCCCTTTCAAGCAGGACGCATCCTATTTATACTTGTATGCCAAAACATTGCTGCGCACGGAGCTGTTCGGCATCGTTCAGCGGATTACACTGCTCGGGGCGCTCGCCATCTTCGTTGTCTCCGGCGATGTGGCCAGGGCAGCCGCTTTTCTCATCGTGATTTTGATTTCCACCGTTCAATTGACCGGCATCGAGCGTGCGCACCGCTATACGTTTTGGCTGGAAATGTACCCGCTGAACCGGATGACGAAAGCCGGATCGATCGCTTTTCTCATCTGGTGCGTGCTGCTTGCCCAAATCTGTGTGCTTACGATTCCGCTCCTGCTGCGCTCTGCGGCCGTATACGCGCTTGTCCCTGCAGGCAGCCTCCTGCTGGTCTCGTTCATCTGCGGCGTTGTGCTCCGCCGCAAATATCGCGCCGCTCTACTTGAGACCTAGCAGCCGAATAGCATTCCCTGTCGTAATAGCCGCCAGTTCCTCCAGGCTGATTCCGCGAATTTCCGCGGCGGTTTCGGCGACAAGCCGGACATACGCCGTTTCGTTGCGCTTGCCGCGGTAAGGATGCGGAGTCAGATAAGGGGCGTCCGTCTCAATGAGCAGCCGGTCAAGCGGCACTTGCGCCAGCACCTCTTTGGGCTGTCTGGCGTTCTTGAACGTGACGGGCCCGCCGAACGAAATGTGGAAATTCATATCCAGACACTGCTTGGCCGTCTCCCAACTGCCCGAGAAGCAGTGCATGATCCCTCCCACTTCCGCCGCCTTCTCCTCTTTTAACACCTGCAAAACATCCTGGTGCGCATCCCGGTTATGAATGACGATTGGCATGCCGAGCTTGCGCGCCAAACGAATCTGTTCGCGGAATATGCGATCCTGCACATCCTTCGGCGAAGTATCCCAGTAATAGTCCAGGCCGATTTCTCCGATGGCGACCACCTTTTCGTGCTTGCACAGCTCCTCGATCCATTCCAGATCTCCCGGCTGCATGAACTTGGCCTCCACCGGATGCCAGCCTACCGTCGAGTAAATAAAATCGTACCGCTCCGCCAACTCGATCGACGTCGGAATCGTCTCGCGGTCAAAACCGATATTTACGATCCGCGTAACGCCTGCATCCAGCGCCCGCTGAATCATCTCCTCCCGATCCTCGTCAAATTGCTTCGCATTCAAATGAGCATGTGTATCTGTCAGCATGGTTTAAGCTCCTTCGTGATTGTTTGTTCTATTCCCGCAGTCCGATCAATGCCCTTACGTCCGGGTAAGCGGATGCGCTCAAACGGTGAACGATCTCCTCCGGGTAATAAACCCGGTGCTTTCCTCTGTGAATGCCGCTGATCGAGCGGACGATATCCGATTTTTGCGTAATTTCCGTCAATTGATCTTTGTGATTGAGCAGCAGGATCGGCAAATTCTCATCGTTTTCACCGGGCCTGTATACATCATAGGAAAGGTTCGACGGAGAATCGATTTCCATATAAGAGGCCGGATCGAGTCCCAGCTCAAGCATCGCCTGCTCCATATGCTGAAACACCTTTTGGTCGACGTCTTCAAACGCGCTGTATTTGAACAGCTTGCGGTTCAGGAACCTTTTGCACAGGTCGGACAAAACCGCATCGCTCTCCGAGCTCCAAAACACCAGCATCGTCTGCATCACCGATTCGTCAAGCAGGATATAATCTTCCAGGGACAGCTTGTTCTGAATCAGATGCAAAATAGGCTCGACCATGAAAGCGAACGCGTACTGCTCTTCATATAAATATTTGGCCCGCTGAAAAATTTTGTTCAGTAAAATTTCCGCACTGCGGGTAACGGGGTGAAAATAAACCTGCCAGTACATTTGGTATCTGGACATCAAATAATCCTCGACCGCGTGCATCCCGCTCTCTTTGACGACGATATGGCCCTTGTACGGCCTCATCACGCGCAAAATCCGCTCCAAATCAAACGTACCATAGTTCACGCCCGTAAAATAAGCGTCCCGCAGCAAGTAATCCATGCGATCGGCATCAAGCTGGCTGGATACAAGGCTCACGACAATTTCCTTGCTGTACGATTTGCAGATGACCCCGGCGACTTGCTTGGGAAAATCGGGGGATACGCGGCGCAGCACTTCGTTGACTTCCGTATTCCCCAGAACGATCCGGCAGGACCAATCCTCGTGGCGCGTGCCGAACGCTTTTTCAATGGAATGGGAAAAGGGGCCGTGCCCCAGATCGTGCAGCAGAGCCGCACAAAGACAGAGCAGCCGTTCTTCCTTCGGCCAGTCTTCATAATGGTTGCGTTCAAATTGGGAAATGATTTTTCGGGTCACTTCATAGACTCCAAGGGAATGGGAGAAACGGCTGTGCTCGGCGCCATGAAAAGTCAAATAGGAGGTGCCAAGCTGTCTGACCCGGCGCAATCGTTGAAACTCCCGGGTGTTGATCAAATCCCAGATCGTGTCGTCCTGCACATAAATGTATTTATGAACCGGATCTTTAAACACTTTTTCTTCTTTCATACGGGGCCACAACCTTTCTATTATTATTTCGACATTCTTTCGACAAATTCATTCCGGAACTTTCGACATGATTTGTCGAAAATAGTCGAATTATAGATTCCAGTTTTCAAAGTATGATGCCAGTCCGGGGTTAACGATATTTTTTCGCTTTTTTGTGCTAGCCTATGTAAGATATTACTTACAAATCCTTATTGTATAAGGGGTTTGTGTTTTATGAACTAAAGCTGAAAATTGAAATTTTTTACGTTTAGAGGTATAATTTTAAGAAAATATGGTTGACTATTTTGGGAATGGTTGGTATCATAAGTAATGAAAATATTGTCGAAACATGACGATAAACTTTAATAGACTTCATAATTGGGAAGGGGACCTTCATATATGTTGAAATCCACCGGTATCGTGAGAAAAGTTGATGAATTAGGACGCGTTGTTATTCCAATCGAGCTTCGCCGTACGCTTGGCATTGGCGAGAAAGACGCATTGGAAATTTATGTTGACGGTGAACGCATTATGTTGAAGAAATATGAGCCTGCATGTATTTTCTGCGGCAACGCCGAGAACGTTACTTATTTCAAAGGAAAAATTGTTTGCCATATTTGTTTATCAGAAATGCCAACACCTGTGACAAAATAAGAAAAATAGTATATAATAGAAATATCACATTCCCTTTAGGTAATTCTAACCTTTTTCATATCTCCTCTAATCTCTAATTTGTCGGCTTCGGCCGCGGATTAGAGATCTTTTTTTGTCCGGAATATTTCCGGGAATCCGGGCCGGAGCCGGAGGCGGAAAACCGGATGCGAAAACCGAGAGACCACCGAGGATGAAGCTCCGGCCGGGGCAGCCCGTCGCCGGCCAGGGGTCTGGCGGGCGGAGTTCATCAGACGGACTCCTGGGAGTCTGTCCGATGAACCACGTAGAAGGCATAGTAAAATGACAGTAACTCCGCCCGCCAGACTCCTAGCGCTCCAGCAGCGCGTTGTACACGTCCCGCTTGGACAAGCCGCGGTCCGCCGCCACGAGCTTCATCGCTTCCTTGCGCTCGCTGCCGCGCTCGACGTAATGCTCGACGTGCTCGCCGAGCCCGAGCGCCTCCCACCAAGCGGCGCCCGCCGCCTGCGCATCCGCCTCCGATGCGCCTTCGGCGATGACGCAATATTCGCCCTGCGGCGGATGCTGCGTCAAATGCCCGAGGCACTCCGCGATCGTGCCGCGGACAAATTCCTCGTACCGCTTCGTCAGCTCGCGGGCGAGGCAAATCCGGCGCTCCGCCCCCCACACTTCCGCCATGCGGGCAAGTGTTTTCTCGACGCGGTGCGGCGATTCGTAGAACAGCAGGGTGCCCCGCACCTGCTGCAGCTCCTCCAGCACCTTCGTCTGCTCCCTTTTCTCCCTGGGGAGAAAACCGACGAAGGTGAAGCGGTCTGTCGGCAGGCCTGATGCAATCAGCGCCGACAGGGCCGCATTCGCGCCGGGGATAGGCACCACCGGCACGCCTTGCTCTACGGCCATCCTCACCAGGTCGTAACCTGGATCCGAGATGGCCGGAAGCCCAGCATCGCTGACCAGCGCGATGCTCTGCCCCTCAAGCAGCAAGCGGACGAGCTCCGGTCCGCTTGCCTGCTTGTTGTGTTCGTGATAGCTGACGAGTCGCGTTGCGACCTCAAAGTGCGTCAGCAGCTTGCGCGTTTGCCGCGTGTCTTCGGCGGCAATCAGATGCACTTCCTTCAGCGTGCGGACCGCGCGGAAGGTCATGTCTTCGAGGTTGCCGATCGGCGTGGCGACCAGATACAGCGTTCCCGCGCCTCCTTGGTCGGCCGCGTAGCTTTTTTGCACATTTACATTCTGGCTCAACTTGGGTTCCCTCATTTACTGTAAAGAGGCCCTGCCTCCGTAATAAACTTCCATCAGTTCTTCGCAGTACTGCTCCTTTTCCGTGTAGACGATTAACGGCGGGAGCGTGCGAATCTCCGGCTTGCCGTCTTTCATGCCCTCGATGAGAATCATCATCGCTTCTTCGCCGGCGCGGGCATGCACGTAGCGAATCCGTTTCGGCTCTATGCGGTATTGCCTCATCAGGCAGCAAATATCAATCAACCGGGTGGGCCGGTGCACCATCGCCACTTTTCCTCCGGCTTTCACCAGCCTGGCGCTGGCCGCTATGACATCTTCCAGCGTACAGTGGATTTCATGTCTTGCCGCCGCAATATGTTCGTTCACGTTCTGTTCGCCATTGGGTACGGGCAGATAAGGCGGATTGACGGTGACGACATCGAATCCTCCGTGCCCCAGCGTCTGGTGAATCGTCCGCAAATCCCCCCGGATCATATGCAGACGCTCTTCCAATCCGTTCAGCAGCGCATTGCGCGCCGCCATATCCGCCAGTCTGTCCTGAATTTCCACGCCCCAAATCTCCGCGCCGCTGCGTGTGCTGAGCAGAAGCGGAACGACGCCGTTGCCCGTGCACAAATCCAACATGCGGCCTTTGGGCGATACCGAGCAAAATCGCGCGAGCAGCACAGCATCCAACGAAAAGCTGAACACTTGATCGCTCTGGATTATTTTTAAATCATGCGTCAATAAATCGTCGATTCGTTCCGTAGGTAATAAAGATACTTGAGTCATAAGTTTTGGCTTTCAGTTCCTTTCATGATCCTCTTGATCGAAAAAAACCGTAAGGAATTGTCTCCCTACGGTCAAACGAGCTATTTATTTAAGAAGGATAAGCAAAACAGACAGTCCCCTTCCGTTCGAAGGTGCCCGTAATAAACATTGCAAATATGAAAGCCTTCATTATAAAGACGCGCCAGGTTATCGTATCCTGCGCCAATGACCGGAACTTCCTCTATGCCTGCTCCTTCCGGCTGCTCGGCATCGGCTTCCTCCTGCCGGATCAGCTTTCGCAGCTGAGCATTCTCTATGCTGAGCCGCTTGTTCTCTTCAAGCAGGGCTATGACTCTCTTCTTAAGAGCGCCGAGCTCGGCATAGGTGGCACCCATCCTGTCTTCGATTTCATCGATCTGCTCGAAAATATCTTGTTTATCCACGATTTCACCTCTAGTAGCCATGCATGCCTGTCCGGCCGTTCATCCGCGAACCCGTAAATCAGACGTCTACTCTTGTTCTACCACATCATCGAAAGGCAGGTCCATTACCTTGCCAAGATCAAACAATTGAACTTTAGCGGTGCGCTCGCTCAAATTCAGTCCGAGCACCTTGCCGTTTCCTAAAGAAGTGATCACGTGTCTTCCGACTGTCGGAAGCGACTCCTTGGCGCTTTCATAGTTGTCATGCTCGTACTTCAGACAGCACATCAAACGGCCGCATAAGCCTGAAATTTTCGTTGGATTGAGCGAAAGGTTTTGATCTTTCGCCATCTTGATGGAAACCGGCTCGAAATCGCCCAAAAACGACGAGCAGCAAAGAATTCGCCCGCAGGGGCCAATGCCGCCAAGCATTTTGGCTTCGTCGCGGACGCCGATTTGGCGCAGCTCGATGCGAGTCCGAAAAATACTCGCCAAATCTTTAACCAGCTCGCGAAAATCGACGCGCCCTTCCGCTGTAAAATAAAAAATAATTTTATTGCGGTCAAACGTGTATTCCACATCGACGAGCTTCATTTTCAGATTGTGATCTTTTATCTTCTCTTGGCACGTTTGAAACGCGTCCTTGGCAGCTTTCTTATTTTCTTCGACCAAATCGGCATCTGTATGATCCGCGATCCGGATTACCTTTTTGAGCGGCAGCACGACATCGTTTTCTTTGACGTTTTTTTTGCCGACGACGACTTTCCCGTATTCCACACCGCGCGCCGTTTCAACAATAACGGCATTTTCTTTTTCGATCGGCAAATCGATCGGATCAAAATAATATATTTTACCCGCTTTTTTAAAGCGGACGCCTACTACCGAATACAACATGTTACACCCCCTGCATCTCCACGAGCATTTTTTCCATAACCAGCTGTGAATTGGCATTAAAACGCAGACGTTTTTGCAGATCTACGGCCTGCTCCATCATTCGCACCCAATCTGACACGTCCCGACTGAATGCAAGGGAGCCCATCCAGTCCAGCTGATCATGGTAAATCAGCTTATCTCTGCGCTCCAGGCGCAGCTGTACCATATCTTTAAACCAGAGAATCAGCAGGTCGAAAAGGCTCGACACGTGATCCGCCAGCTCTGTTTTCATAATCTTTTGCTGCACGGTAATCATCGAAGAAGGGAAACGGGTCAGCGTCTCCTTCGCTAATTGTAACACTACGCTTCTCATTTCTGCAAACCAATTCGAGCCTATGAGCTCTCTGGCGGCCTTCAATCCTGCCGTCAAATAGGCAGCAGGATGCACCAGCCCGGCAGGATGGCCCTCCTGCAAAAGGGCGGCGATCATCTCGTCGCGAGGCATCGGCGTGAACGAAATCCACTGCGCACGGGATTGAATCGTCGGCAGCAGCGCATTGCCGTTCTCCGTAATCAGAATGGCGACCACGCGCGAAGTCGGCTCTTCCAGAAACTTCAGCAAGCTGTTAGCCGCTTGTACCGTCATTTTGTCGGCTTGCTGTAAAACGTATATTTTAGTGCCCGAGGCCGTCGCCCTGTAGGCGAATTCTTTTTGCAGCTCGCGGATCTGCTCAATTTTGATCGAAGCCCCGTCAGGCTCCACCACGTGCAAATCCGGATGATTGCGGTGCTCGACTTTACGGCATTCGAGGCATTCGCCGCACGCATCGTCGGACTTGTTTTTGCAGTAAATGGCCTTCGCCAGCGCAAACGCCATTTCGGTGCGGCCTGTTCCTACAGGCCCGCTGAATATATAGGCATGGGACAGCTTGTCCTGCCGCAAGCCGTTTTGCAGCAGCCGCTTGGCCGCAGCTTGGCCATGAATGGCATGAAAGGACATATTAGTTCTCTCCGTTTAAAATAACAGGTTAATCAGCATACCGCGGATTTCCCCGATTTTATGCAAAATGTCGATACGTCCCTGCTCGCTTTCCAGAAGCTCGTCCGCCAGAGCCAAGAGCCCAAGGTCGATTTCCTCCAGCAGCTTATACCGCTTCGAACGGCCGCGGCGGTCCCAGCCTTTCGTATCTCGCAAACTGACTCCGCGGCGAACGGTCTCTTCCAGAAACTGCTTGACGAGCAGCCTGTACTGGCGCAGCTCCCTCACCGTCATGGATCGGGCCAGACGATCGCCCTGCAGCGAAATCTGCTGCATCATTTTCGTCAGCTGCTCCTGCGTCACTTTCTCGTCGTTCTGATGCATCAAGTCGGAGAAATTCCGGGGTGCCGTCTGTGGAGTCGGGACGTTATCGGTTACTTTGACGTTTTTTCCAATGGGCTGCCACCCCGGGTTAATTTTCAAGGCTCATCCATCCTTGTATTTAAAATAAAATCGTTCCTGCTTAAAAATGCTCGAACCGCTCGACCGGCAAAACAAACACCGCGGCGCCACCCACTTGAACTTCCACAGGAAATGGAATGTAGGAATCCGTCGTTCCTCCCATAGGCGATACCGGTGTGACAAGCTGCTCCCGAATTTTACAATTGGCGCGAATAACTTGCAGCACCTCTTGTACTCTCTCATCTTCCGTTCCTATAATAAATGTAGTATTTCCGGCTCGCAGAAAGCCGCCCGTACTTGCCAGCTTCGTGGCGCGGAATCCTTCTTTGATGAGCGCATTGGAAAGACGGTTACTGTCTTTGTCTTGAACAACGGCAACGACCAGCTTCATGGGTGATTCCTCCTCTTCATTATAAACTATGTTTGGGTTTATTGCCTTAGCCGGAAAGATGTACCTTCAGCAAACGTTTACAATCAGCCAAAATATCTTCGGCGATCGCTTCTTCGCCCCGATTGGCATCTACGACTTTGACTCGCTCCGGCTGATCGGCGGCAATTTGATGAAATCCGGCCCGTACCCGGTTGTGATACTCAAAACCTTTTTGCTCGATTCGGTCCAACTGCTGCTCCGCACCCGAGCCGAACGCCCGCTGATGAAGCCTCGACTGGCTTATCTCTACCGGCACATCCAAAATATACGTTCGTGTCGCCTGCAAACCTGAACTCGCGTAATGGTTGATCGTCTTGACGATAACTACATCGACGCCAAGCCCGTAGCCCTGATAGGCGACACTGGCGTCGATAAACCTGTCGCAAAGCACGATACGCCCCTGCGCAAGAGCCGGCAGGATCAATTCATGAACATGCTGCGCCCGCGAAGCCGCATAGAGCAGTACCTCGGCCTGATCCGTCATCTCTTGATTCTCAGGCGACAAAATAAGACTGCGGACCTTGTCGCTGATTGACGTACCGCCCGGTTCCCTTGTTACTACAACGTCGTGTCCGAGCTCCCGCAGCGCTTCTCCCAACATGCGCAGCTGCGTCGTCTTTCCCGCGCCGTCCGGACCTTCAAACGTAATAAATATTCCTTTCACTCTGACCCTCCTGCATCTGCTGTACCACTTGCCTGTGATGGTTTACGAGTATATCTTAAGCCTCTGTGTCTGTCCGAATGCTGTTCCTTGAAATCGAATCCCGCTGCTCGCCAACTGCTGCAAAGCTTCTGCTGTTGTTGCCGTAACGACTTCACCCGGGTAAAGATACGGAATTCCGGGCGGATAGGGAATAACCATTTCCGCGGAGCGCTTGCCTATTGCATGTTGGACGGCGACGGAGCTTGTATCCATGTACGGTTGACCTTCATTCCGCAAATTTTGCAAATCAAACGCGACAGGCAGCGAATTTGGCATGAATGAGGGTAAGTTATTTATATTCGAGATAGCGGCTTGAAGTTCCTGCTTACGCAGCTTGCCGCTTGAACAAATGTTGCATAAAACTTGATATACGCGGTTTACATCTGCTTCCGTTGATGCCGGAGTAAACAGCAGCAGCACCTGCCTGGCATCCGCCATTTCCACAAAACAGCCTTGCTCCTCCATCGCATCTCTTAACTCCGGCCCTGACAATGTGCCTGTCGCATCGTAGATGCATATTTTAAATGGATCGGCCGTCGTATACCCATTCCCGCCACAGCTTGGAAAATCATGCGAG
Source organism: Paenibacillus sp. sgz302190 (assembly GCF_059820445.1). Taxonomy (NCBI): domain Bacteria; kingdom Bacillati; phylum Bacillota; class Bacilli; order Caryophanales; family Paenibacillaceae; genus Paenibacillus; species Paenibacillus sp. sgz302190. Next base: position 2,503 of record NZ_JBZYAO010000043.1, on the reverse strand, counting down.
CCGTATGCCAACTGCGGCAGCTCATCCAGCAGGGCTCTAAACCGCTTGACCGTCTGAAGCCCTTGCTTCACCCAAGCTCTTCCTTCCGTATGCATGCGTTTGCGCGCCAAATCCAACGAAGCCAGGAGCGGATAAGAAGGACTGGAGCTTTGAAGCATGGCCAAACGCTGTTTCAACGCAGCCCGGTCCACCCGGGGCCCCTGTACGTGCAGCATCGCGCCCATCGTCATGGCGGTCAGCATCTTATGTGTGGACTGCACGACAACATCGGCGCCGCTCGACAAAGCCGAAGCCGGCAGTTCCTCATGAAAGCCGTAATGCGCTCCATGGGCTTCATCCACCAGCAGAGGCTTCCCCTGCTCATGCATCAATTCGGCGATCGGCTTCAAATCTATGCCCATGCCATAGTAATTGGGGTTCGTTACGAGCAATGCTTTTGCCTCGGGATAATCCGCCAGCGCCTTTTTCACATCGTCGATATGAATTCCCGCCGCAACCCCCATTCCCGGGTCCCACACCGGCGACACAAACACAGCCCTTGCGCCTGCAAGCATAAGCCCGTGTATGACCGATTTGTGCACATTCCTCTGCACCAGAATCAAGTCGCCGCGGCCGCATACGGCCGTAATCATGGCCAAATTGCCGGCCGTGCTGCCTCCGACGAGAAAATAAGTCTCCTCCGCCCCAAAACAATCCGCGGCCAGCCGCTCCGCCTCCAAAATCGCCCCCTCGGCCTGATGCAGATCGTCAAGCCCCGTAATTTCCGTATAATCTATGGACATTATCGCTTCATAGTGATTTCTCGCCTCCGGCAAAACGCCCTTGCCTGATTTATGCCCAGGCACATGGAGGCTGACAGGCTTGGTTCGCTCATGCGCAATCATCGCCTCAAAAAGCGGAGCCCTTGACCGGTCCAGCGGCTGCTTCGACATTATAGCTTGCTCCTCTCCTCGCTGCTCTTTTTATATAGTAGAGGAAAGAAGCCTAAAAAACAAAAAGCTTCCCGAAGAAAGCTTTAAAAACATACGAATACCTCACATATAAGTCCTCGCTTTGCCTGTGAGGAAAACCTTTTTCATCTGCCGCACAAAAAAAGGGTACTTTTTGTCTCTGACATCGGTTCGCACCATCTCGCTGCTGCAATCATCGCACAAAAAAACGGAAATGATCCGAATACCTCCGGTACGCTGCCGCTCGCAAATCATACAGATCCCCATCTGATTCTCTTCCATTAGGCTCACCTCAACCCTGATTCTTTCCTGCTAGTATACCCAAATCTTGTTTCTCCTAAACTAGCTTGGCGCTCATATTTTTAAAGGATTTTGCCGATATAGGGTATATCCGCTTTGTTACTTGCCTTATGGAGGTCATCATGTCCAATCAAGATCCGAATCTGTCTAAAGATTCTACGATTTACAGCTATAAATTAATGAAAAGAATGTACCACTCTATTTATAAAATAGTCCTGTACTTTATATTCTTACTCCTTCTCCTCTGCTATAATCTGGACCTCCATGATTGGCTGCCGCTAGTGCTTAGCTACCCGATTCTCGTCGTCTTTCATGCGCTTCTGATACGTATCTTCTTTCAGTACACAATCGGCAGCGCTATGAGAGGCTGGTCTTTCAGGTGGGGCATATTCTGGTGCGGGATTTTGCCTGAAGGCAATGCCTCGATTCGGCTTGTAAGCAGAGTGCAGCTGCACTTGTTCTGGATCGGATTAGTCGCAATCCTTTTACTATATCCCTGGATTCCGACAATTTGGCTTAAATATTTCGCCATCTTCCATATATGGATGCTGATGCCTCGCCTCTGGATGCTCTTTCGCTTCCGCCCTTTCCGCAAAATGGGACTTATCAAAATTACGAGTAAAGATACCTCCTGCTATATGCAGTGATTAGAAGGATGCGAGGTATAGTGGTGCGGCATCGCTCCGCTTCCGGCCCGCGAAACTGCTCGGCAGATCAGGGCTGGACCGGACCGGGCAGCTTATGCTATGAAAGGACTCAATCACGGTGATGGGCGCTTCCGCTGGATTTTGTGCAATGCTTGGGGCCCACTCAGGGGGATTTTTCCCGTCCAATGGCAGACGCTGTCCGGGATATAAACCGAGTCTTTCATTGTGCAAAATGCAACGAGAATAGCGCTGTGCCCGGGTTTCACTTGCATACAGGCTGACCTGCCGGAAATACAAAAAAAGCCTTCCCGAGATTTCTCTCAAGAGGGCTTTTTATAGTGCTTGGCAACGTTCTACTCTCCCAGAACCCTTCGGTTCAAGTACCATCGACGCTGGAGGGCTTAACGGTCGTGTTCGAGATGGGAACGCGTGGATCCCCTCCGCCATCATCACCAAACAGGATGTTTCTGCCAGGAAACATCAATCAAACTCCTCAGGCTGACTTGCACCCTGAAAACTAGATACGAAACTTGCGTAAAGTGTGAGTTAAATTGTATAGGTTAAGCCCTCGACCGATTAGTATTCGTCAGCTCCACACGTTGCCGC
>NZ_JBZYAO010000042.1:0-69825 GCF_059820445.1 Paenibacillus sp. sgz302190 | reverse complement strand
ATTGCTGTTGAAAGAACGACGGTTAGACTTTTCTTCATAGAGTTTCTTTCCTCCTAAGTATTTGAAGTTTTTTGTTATAAAATCTTATAACCGATGGGAGTGTACAGCGATCTTTACATCACTTTTGTGTAGATTTTTGTCTATCACCTAATCTACAAAAACAGTATACTATCTGTTATTCACTCAGTCATTGATAAGAATTTTCCAGCTAATTCATCGTCACGGATTTGTTTTAGCCGACTTTGCTTTGCAATAATTCAATCAATTGCTTGCCCGGATCTTTCATTTCACCTGCAGGTCGATTACCGCCGCCTTTGCCATCTTGGCCCTTGGACCCGTTCGTACCTTGGTCTTTCGTCTGGCCCTGATTTGTGCTTGGCGCCTTGGATGCATCCGCATTGCCGGAGGAATCCGTACTTTTCGCTGCATTCCCGGCATCCGCATTTTTCTTGCCGTTACCGCGGTTAGCCATGCGCGCGGCCGCATCGTCCACAAATTTCTTTTGGGCATCCGTCAGATTTTCAAGCAGCTTGGCCTTGCTGTCGTCGGTAATCTCGCCTTTGGCGACGATATCTTGAGCTGTTGGCAGCATCGCTTGCGCTTCTTCTTTCGTAATTGAAAGTCCATCGGCTTTGTCCATCATAAGCAGCGTTTGGAATGTGGAAAACATTTGCCGCTGCTGCTGGCTCATCGCAGGCCGATTTGGGTTGGATTCCTTTTGATCCGTCGTTTGACTCTGGCTTTGCTGTTGTGGCTGCGCGGTGCTGACTGCGGCAGAAGCGCTTTGTGCCGCCGGCTGGTTGCCGCAACCGCTTAATAAAACGGGGATGACCACACAAATCCCGGCTAGCTTTTTTAAATTCATTTAGGTGACCACCCTCCTATCTGATTCCTACAAATACAAGGGTACAGCCGGTTTGTGAAGAAACTAAGACTAAAAGCTGAAATCAGCATAAAAGTTAGCTTAAAAAAAGCTGAAATCGCCCGATTTCATGGGATTTTCAGGATCGGCAGACCGGAATTTTCCATAAATTTAAGACTGGAAAAAAGGCCCACCTTAAAACAAAAAAGACCCCAAAGGGTCTTCTTCGATCGCTTGATTATTGAGCCGTCAATGCGATGCTTGCCGACTTGCCGCTTGGTGTTGTAGCTGTCAGGTCGAAGCTTACGGATGTCGATGGGCTTGTTGGTGTTGCTGCTACGTTGCCGTATTGGTCCACCGTTACAGTACCGCCCACTACATGGTCGACCGAGAATGTTACACCCATCAAGTAGTTGTACATTTTCGCGTCGCCGTCTTCGTACTTGATGCCGTAGTTGTCGATGACGTTGATGCCTGTGAATGCGTTGAATCCGCTGAGTCCGATCGTTTTGCTTGTATCGTCGAAGCTCACTTGATCCACTGCAAGCGCATCGCTCTTCACAGTTACTGCAGTTGTTGCTGTTTTCACTTTGCCGTCGTTCGTTTTGAAGCTCACGTTGATCGTTGCCGTTCCCGCTTTGTTACCAATCACATACCCTTTGCCACCTGTGAGGACCACTTGGGCTACCGATGTGTTGGAAGAGGTGATGGCGGTAATTTGTTTCGGCAGCGATACCGTGTCGCCGGCCGCATTCGTTGCAGATACGGTTACTTCGCGAGCCAGTTTACTTGTGTTAGCCGCTTTTTGGTCCGCTGCGCTCAGTGTGCCGCTTGTGTCGTACTGCGCTCCGTCGATGATCACTCCGCTATCGATAGCGTTGAACAAAGCCGGTACGCTGTTCAGGCTGTAGCTCAGGCTGTCAGTCGATGTCGCTACGTCTACGTTGCGAGTCACGGTGTCAACTACGCTCTCATTGCCCGATGCGTCTACTTTGATCAGTTCCACTTTCACGCCGAACGTTCCCGCCGCGCTTGATCCGGTTGCCAAGCGGTACGTATCGTTCATTTGGTTGAACGCTGTATTCTCAACCATGCCTGTAGTGCCGCTCACAGCTTGAAGGTTTTTGAAGCTGTTTGCCGTTGTGAACGCAGCTGTTACGGCGCTGGATGCAGTATCATTGTCCGCTGTGATCGCTTGAACGCCTGTTGTTGTGTTCACCGGCGTCATTTTCGTGTAGTAATATACGCTGCCGGAGCCGGACGTATTGGCGTTTGTTGTCGCATTGCCTTGACCGTCCGTCAACAGGTAGGAATCCTGGCTTTTGCCGTATTGGTCAATTGCTTGGACGACAAAGCTTGTGTAGCCGCCTGGTACGATTTGTTTAGCCGGTTCAGTGACGACTTTCAAGTGATCCGGAATACGGACGTTGCCGACCGTGTAGGACTTCGTAGCCGTGCTGTTAGCACCGGACGTTGCGATGTAGGCATTGACTGTTACAACGCCGTTGNACGATTTGTTTAGCCGGTTCAGTGACGACTTTCAAGTGATCCGGAATACGGACGTTGCCGACCGTGTAGGACTTCGTAGCCGTGCTGTTAGCACCGGACGTTGCGATGTAGGCATTGACTGTTACAACGCCGTTGTGGCCCGCTGTGATGTTCGACAAGCGGATGGAACCTTTGTGTTCGCCGCCTTGGTAGATTTTCGCTACGCTTGCTGCGGTTGTAGTACCTTCGTTCAGGGCGCTGGCTCCGGATACTGCCACATTGATCCGATCCACGTTTTGATCGCTTGTCAGGTCGTCTACGCTCAGTTTGTTGCCCGCTGCGTCATAAGCCACGATTGGAATGTACACGTCTGTGTCGCCCGCGGCAATCACGTCGCCCATGTCGCCGATTTCCACTTTTGTCGCTACCGCTTTGGATGCGATCGATAGTTTGCTCGATGCCGATGCGCCTTGCAGGTACACTTGAACCGTGTAGTCGCCGGCTTTCTCGATGTTGTTTGTCAAGTTTACGCGTACTTCAGGTGTATCCGTGTTGTCATAATCCTGCATGCCTGCGTTCAGCAGCGCTTCGTATGGCGAGAACACCACTTGCGCTTTTTGATCGGTTACCAGATCGTTCGCATTTGTATTCAGAGCGTTTTGGATCGCGCTGAATCCGAGTTCGTTGCCGTATTGGTCAAATACGCTCACTGGGATCGTTGCTGTTTCGCCTTTTTGAGCGATGCTCGTCTGACCGTTGGAGTATTTTACAGTACCCAGTTCCATTTTCGTAATGAACGGCGCTACGCCGACTGTGAAGTTTTTGCTGGCCGACAAGTGCGTATCATTGAAATAGATGTTCACTGGAATGACAGTCAGGTTAGACTGGGAAGCCGTACCTGCAGCAGCCAATGTGCTGTCAAATGTCAATTTCAGCAAGCCTGCATCTGTTTTCGTAATTTGCGCCGATTGGCCGTTACCCAGGATAACTGTGTAGGAGCCTGCGGAGAACGAAGCGTTCTCGCCGTATTGGTTCGTTGCTTTGACCATGACCGTTGCTTTTGTAGTACGAGCTACTGTATCCCCGGCATTGACGAAGTCAATTTTTTGTACGGCTTCGTCTTGGGCTGTGAAAGTAGCTGTTGTTTTATCTACAGCTGCAGTGTCCAAGCCGCTCAGCGTAACGGTGTAGTCGCCTGCGCGAAGATTGGTGTCCGTCAACGTCAAGGTTGCGGATTTTTTGTCATCGGCAAATGTCGTCGTAGTCGCTACGGCCGTTGAACCTTGTGTCAGAGCCAGTTTCGCTTTGCCGGTGTCTACCGGTTTGTTGAAGTTGACCGTTACTTTTTGTACGCCTGTCGGTTTTGCATCGGTTACCGATACTTTACCGGCTGGAACGTATTGCTGCTTGGCTTCGTATGCGCCAGTGAGCAGCAGGTCGCGAGTTGCGTTCGCTTGGCCGCCAAATGTGCCGTCTGTGCCGTTAGGCAGCAGTTTCAGCTCCAGCGCCAGAGCTACATAACCTTGAGCCCAGTCGGAGACTGTAGCGTCGCTGCCTGTTTTTGCCCGAGCGTCAGCATCTTTGCCCAGTACGCGGTCCAGGAACGTCGCCAGCTGCTCTTTGGTTACTTTACCGGCTGGGTCAAACGTAGTGTCGGTTACACCGTCAGTAACGCCGGCTGTTTTCAAAGCCTCGATGTAAGGCAATGCATAACCGTTCGCAGGATCGTCCACACTAACGTCAGCGAAACTCGATGTTTTCAAGTCTTTGTTAATGTCCAGCCCCATGATCAAGGCCGCTACTTTCGCGAATTGCGCGCGGTTCATTTCATCTTTCAAGCCAAACGTGGTGTCGGTAACTCCATCGAAAATACCGGCGCTAATCATGGCGTCGAATTTCGCTTTTGTGGCTGTGTCAAGATCTTTCAAATCCGTGAAATCTGCGGATGTTTTCGCAAAGGCTACTGAAGAAAATACGGATAAAGCCATTGCTGTTGAAAGAACGACGGTTAGACTTTTCTTCATAGAGTTTCTTTCCTCCTAAGTATTTGAAGTTTTTTGTTATAAAATCTTATAACCGATGGGAGTGTGCAGCGATCTTTGCATCACTTTCTTGCAACTTTTTGTATATCACCTCGTCTACAAAAACAGTATACTACTTGCTATACACTCAGTCATTGATAAGTATTTTCCAAAATAAAAAACGCAGACGCCTCTTTAATGAGGTCATCTGCGTTTGCGAATCGTTGTTTATGGAACCATCTTTTGCTGCTTCATTACTCGATATGCAATGACGGAAGCTTGCGCGCGCGTCATGAGCTCTGTCGGATCAAAACGGTATGTTTGTTTCGCTCCGGTCGCGACCGTATTTGCAATGCCTTGCATATAGCCTGCCTTCACGATACCTTCTACAGCTGTTCTTGCATAGAAGTCAATCGAATTGGCATCCGTAAATGATTTCTGCAAGCTTGCGAGCGATTTTGTCGTATCCGTACCCAGCTTCATGTTCGCTGCCCGAGCGATCATAATCGCCGCATCCTGGCGCGTAATAGAACCGCCCGGATTGAACCGATTGCTGGCTTGGCCGCGGATAATACCCGCTCTCGCAGCCGTCTCAACAAATTTGTACTCGTATAAGCCGTAATCCATTTTCAGCACGTCGGAGAACGTAGCATCGCCCTCGTAGTCGAGTGGAACTTTAAACATCTTCACTAACATCTGAGCGAACTCTCCGCGTGTAATCGCATCGTCAGGACTAAAGGAATACGTAGTTCTTGCCTTCATAACCCCTTTGGAATACAAAGTTTCCAACTCGTTCTTCGCATAAGCATGTCCGGTAATATCGTCAAAAGATTTGTCCATATACATGACTTGATAGTAGCCGAACTTTTGGAACGGTACCGTGATGGTATTCGTTCCTGTGTCAACGACGCCTCCGAGATTTTTCCACCCACGGTCGGTTTGATTGGAATAGTTCGGATAAATGTCATAGAAGAACACTGTTACATATTTACCTGAATCCAGTCTGATAGACGAATTATATTTCAACGTCAAAGTACCAGGATTGGTCGGAACGACAAGCTCAGGGTAATTTCTGCTAAAGTATGATCTGCCTGAAATGCTTGAATCGTATGGATCCAAACCAGTACCTGTCAGACCGGCCGCCAGCTCCCCATTGGACGTTGTCGTCGAGCTAGGGTCAATAATAAATCCCGCATCCAGGTAATATAAATCGCTGGCCGTACCGAACGAATTCTCAGTTACCTTCTGAGTAATTAGCGATTTGTAATAGCTGTTCGTCGGATAAGTCGCTTTGTCTATACGTCCGTCGTTAACATCAGCCAATCCAAACAAGAGTTGACGATCATTAGTCAAGTATTGGTTATTGTTCGAGTCGGGCGAGTAGCGTCTCATCTTTGTATCCTTAGGAAATTTCAATTGAATTTTGCCGTTGAATATTTTCAAGTTCGCATTCATGCCCGTCATGTATTCAGCGCCTTGAATATCCGTGTTGGCGTAATAAAGAATAAAGCTCCCGTTTGCTTTACTAGTGCCGCGGTTTACAGTGAACTTGACCGTATTGGCGCCTGGCTTCAAATTTTGAATCGTGTACACATACTGGTCGTAGTTGCCTGTAGTATCGGAAACAGTTTGTTTGGTAGCTTGGCTTTTGCCGAAAACAACACTATCCGCATTTTCGGCGTTAATTTTAACCGTATAGAAGTTGCTGTTGATATTGGCTTGCAAAGTACCGCTGCTGTTCTTTATCAGAACAGGCTGAACCACTGTATAAGAGACGTCCGACCTTGAAATCGTAATCGACTTGGTTGCTGTAATATTTGAATTGTTAGTAATGCTGAATTCAAATACGACATCGCTATTGTTCAGCAGGTTGAATGAGTTTGTCGTGAACGATTGCGGGCTTGATGTGTTATTGATCGCCGTAAAATAATTGCCCGTTCCGGTAGAGATGACGCTCTGATAGTTCGCGCTGGCATCTTTGGTCACGTTGTTGGCGTCGACAGTTTGGTGCAGAACCAAAGCATTGCCGTTTGAGTCCTTCGTATGGACAGTCAGACTCATCGTTTTGATTGTAGGAGTTGTACCGTCCGACAACAAACTTGAGAAAATACCTTTAAACGAAACAGTTCGTTCTGTAGTGGTGTACGTTCCCGCTTGAGCCGCAGCAATAAACTGTGTGCCCGCTGTTCCGGTCTCGACCGGCTTGATGCTGGTAAATGACGGAGCCTCCGTGCTGTACAAATAAATGTTGTAGGATTGCTCAATAATAAAGGTACCACTGACATACACTCTGAATTTCAACGTATTCAGACCTTCTACAAGCACGCTTGACAAAGTTCCGAACGAACTCAAAGGAATTTTGAACACATTCGGATCTGCAGCTGTACTAGGAGAGAAAATGGCATCGTCAGTGCTGCTGTTTAATGTAAACACATTGTTGTTAACATAAACTTCAACTTTATTCGTATTCGCGGTATCTTGGAAGAAGTTCACAACCCGACCCGAAATACAAGGTGCTGATGAAGCGAGCCCGCACTGCAGATTATTAATATTTTTGATCGACATGTTGTTCGAAATATTGTTGACGGTAACATACGGTGCGTTGCTGATATTCAACGAATATGTTGTTATAGCAGCATTATATGGATTGCCTGCAGCGTCAAACGGGTAAATGACCATTTTTTTAGCCCCGTCAGTCAATCCTTGAAGCTTAACTGTGTACAAGTACTCTGTAGGAGACGCTGCACCTAAATTGTCGGGTTTGCGGATACCGGTCGTATTGTCGACATTCGGCGCCGTACCGCCGCTTACATAATCGGCCATATATGTCGTTCCGTCCAAATCGACACGAAGCGTCGATGTATACGTATTCGCATAAATCATCAATGTCGCTGGCAATTCGCTGATTACGTTCGTATCTGACAAGCTCAATTGGCTTTCTACGCCGGTTTTCAGAGTAACTTTATTAATGTAAGGTTTTGCAGGATCCACATATTTAAAATTGTAAGTCGTCGTCACATCGGAAAGGGTGCCCGTGCTATCCTTGAATGTAAATGTAAGCAACTGCGGATTGGCCGTGCTAATGGAAGCAATGTTAGTATTGACAGTAACATCGCTGACCGCGTACTCGCCGGACCTTGTTAGCGCCGAGTTCTTGCTCAAAGTAACTGTCGTGGAGGTTGCACTATTGGCGACAACTTTCGTTGCATCATTCGATGTAAAATCGACATTGCTGGCAATGGTTGTCCCATTAATCGCGATATCCGCATATGTATACTTCGTAACGGATGTACCGCTAAAGTAATCGCTCTTGATGCTGGCTTTAATCGTTACGGCAGTGCTCCCGAAAGTAGGAACCGTAATTAAATCTTGATAAGCAGGAGTTGCCGCAGTTGCGGCGATCTGACCGTTAAAAGCGAACGGGCCGCCATTGTCGTACCATATTTTCTTGGTTACGGAATATTTGTTCGTATCGTTGCTGGCGACAAACGTGATTTGGTTGTCACCGGGCGTAAAGCAAAAGTTGGTGGTCGATGAACAAGTCGTTGTCGATTTCGTTTTATCGTCCCCGGTAAAATAAACGGATCCGTCGCTGCTTAAGAAACCGTCTTTGGTTACAGTATCGCCCAGCATCATACCTTCAACTTTCGTTGAGTTAGGCGCATTGGCTTTAATTTGAATGCCGGTAGTGCCCGCTTTCAGCGGACCGCGGTTAACCGGATACATCGTACCGTCCACCCAATTGGCCGTATTGACCGTGAAACCGGACAAAGTAGTCGTAGGAGCATAATAAACCCACCCAGGTGCGGATGCATAAGAATCCGAATCGCCGAGCATAACGACGATTTTGTTTAAGCCCTCTTTAAGAGCGACATTTCGAAAATATACCTGATTGGCGGAAGATGTCTGCGCCTTGTTGTTTTTCTCAGTCGTTACGGTTCCCGAGTTCACATTCGTAACAACGTAATACAAGGAACTAATCTGGGAATCAGTTACACCCGTTATGTTCACATAAAGTGTAAAAGGCAAAGAAGTAATACGGGTAACTTTGCTATCGTCGGCTGGCGCTTCGGTTGAGGTTCCCGAGTTGGCCGTGTCCGTGTAAAGATTGGTGATCGTAAGCGTAGCAGCAGCATACGCCGTCATCGAGGGCAGCAAACTGACCAGCATCGCAAAAATTAAAGCTAAACTTGTCCACTTTTTCTTAAGTAGTTTCAAAACTGGCTCCTCCTTAATTGTGTCATTCATCTATTCTTTAAAATTTCAAGCTATCCTTCCTTATTCGACAATCCCTCCCAAATACTTCTATCATTCTACAAAATTAGACGTCGCAATAAACCAAAAGTTGTTGTATCATTCTTATCGGTAAAATACGCTGAAATGTTTAGAGCTAGAAAAAAATGAGATTACCCCCTGCCAAGGAGAATTCAAGAATGAACGAGTTGCGGTTTTCGGTTAAGCTTGCCGGAGAGACCATGATGATCTGCACGCGGTTTGTGTGGCGTCGTATGAGCGGTAGGTCAGACCTAGCCGGGCCGGGAAAGCCTGGCTGCCCAGAACCTCCGCGTCAGAGGCGACAGATACAACTCGCCTGGTTGTACGAAAAACCTGCAAAAATACATGAATTTGCGTCCGTGATCGCCGGCAACGAAGAATTCCTGCAATAGTGCAGGCTTTCCAGCAAAAACATGGACTCCGATTCGTTTTCAGCGAAAATTCCTGCACTTTTGCAGGTTTTCCGCTAAAATAAACCAATTCCCAAAGAAAAACCTGCACTTTCGCAGGTTTTCTTCCTACCAAACTGCTTTCTGCACAATTGAGCAGTTCCACGACCTACGCAGGGAGAGGGCACGTTGGGATAAATCAGCTATCCCCCGAATTAGTGCCCTCTGCTTCCCCTAACCATAACAAAGTGTCCCGACTTTCTCGGGCAGCTTACCCAAATCAAAAAAAGCCCGGTCCGCTAAGGACTGGGCTTGTATTATTTTCAAAAAAACTATTTTCCGACCCGGTCGGTCTGAACCTGCTTGCGCATGAGCTTTTGCAGGAAATTCAGGATCGGCTTGCGGCTCTTGCTGATGATGCCGATGGCTTCGGCTCCGACGAGCATGATCAAGAAAAGCGCGACGACAATCACTACCCAGCCCCACAAAATTTGCTGAGACATCAATACTGAGCACACCACTGCACTGCCGCCGAAAATCAAGGCGATTCCATAAATAATCAGCACGCTCGTACGGTGGCTGAAGCCCATTTGCAGCAAGCAATGATGCAGATGGCTTTTGTCAGGCGCTGAAATCGGCAGCTTGTTGACATAACGGCGTATGATTGCGAAGAACGTATCGGATAACGGTACGCCCAAAATCATGATCGGCAGCAGCAACGACACTACGGCAGCTTGTTTAAAACCGAGGATCGAAAGCGTCGCAAGCGCGAAGCCGAGGAACAACGCCCCGGAGTCGCCCATAAAAATTTTGGCCGGATGGAAATTGTAGAACATGAAACCAACGATGCTTCCAAGCAAAATGATGCTCAGCAGCACAACGGTAGCGTTCGGCATCATCAAGGCGAGCACCAGAATAGTAAGCGTCGCGATACCGGAAACGCCGGCCGACAGGCCGTCCAATCCGTCAATCAAGTTAATAGCGTTCGAAACGCCGACAATCCATAATATTGTAATCGGAATGCTCAACCAACCGATAGGAAGGTTCGTTTCTCCAAAAGGAATGTTCACGAGATCGATCGTAAGACCGAAAGAAACGACAACGCATGCGGCAATAAGCTGCCCAAGCAGTTTCCATTTCGGCGAAAGCTGGAACCGGTCGTCCAATGCGCCTGTAATAACGATAATAGCGCCTCCGATAAGCAGACCGAATGCCGCATCCGAGTTGAAAACTTTGAGTGCTGGAGAGATAACGAAATAAGCGCCGACGAAAGCAAGGAAAATAGCCAGTCCTCCCAGACGCGGCATAATTCGAGTATGTACCTTACGATGGTTCGGCGCGTCGACGGCTCCTACCCAGAAGGCAAATTTTTTGACCAAGGGTGTCAGCAGCAACGCCAGCAGGCATGAAGCGATAAACCCAATCGCATATAATCCATACATCTTCTTCTTCACAGCTCCTCTTGTCTTGGGTGGCAGGTTATCCGCCCGCCGAAATGAATTATACTCCGAATTGTCCGCGAATACCACTGTTAAATTTGTCTGAAATCGCTGTTCTCAGCTTATTTTCATAATTATTTTCAAGCTTTTGTGACTTTATCTTTTTCGCGGATCACTTTCACTGCGAATTTCGGAAGTATAAGCATTCTTTTGTAGCGCCACGGCTCTTGCAAAAGCCGGTAAAACCACTCCAAGCGAAGTTTTTGAAACAAAATGGGGGCCCTTTTTAACTTGCCCGAAAGTACGTCAAAACTTCCCCCCACCCCCATCATTACCGGGATGCCAAGCTGTTGTTTATATTTGGCAATCCAGGGCTCCTGATTGGCCGCGGATCGTCCCACGAAAAGCAAATCCGGCGAAGCGTTCACGATATCCCGGATGACTTCGGCATCCTGTTCGGCGCCGAAATATCCGTCGCGGACTCCGACAAGCCGGATGTCGGGGTACATGGCTCTAAGCCGATTCGCCGCCGATTCAATCACATCGGGAGATGCGCCGAGCAAATAAACCTTCCACCCGCGCGGCTCTCCGATTTTCATCAGCTCGTGCAACAGGTCGTAGCCTGCTACCCGCTCCGCCACGGGCTCGCCCACATATCCCGAGGCCCAGACTACACCCGTTCCGTCGGGGACGATCAGCTCGGCTTCCTGCATCATGCGAAGATAAGCCGGATCGTCAAGCGCGGACATTACCATAATCGGATTGGCCGTAATAATTTGATGCGGCCGTCTGCGCTCGATGGCATCGGTCAAATAAGCGACCGTCTGCTTCATATCCATTTTGGATATGGGAACCCCGTAGATCCGGACTTTTGGAACAGCTGCAGCCGAAACGGAAGCTGCTTGCGAAGCGGTCGATGTCTGCACACTCATGGAAATCTCACCCTTTATGACGTTGAAATCAGGACTTTAGTTCAGTCAAGACAAAAAAATTAGCTTTTGGAGCTGTAAAAAGCGGCGATCCGCTGCGCAGGACGCTGCGCCTGCGCTTTCAGCTCTTCGATGGCGGCGCGCTTGTCCGCCGCCCACTGCTCCCGCCCGCCGAGAAGCCGCTGCGCCTCGGCGGTCAAAGCGTCGGCATCGAAGCTTGCGGTCGATGCCGCGGCTTTCATGCCGAGCCGATGGAGGAACTGGTCGATCTTCGGATCGTACGAGATGCCGACCATCGGCACAAACTGCGAGGCTGCATAGATCAGGGAATGCAGCCTCATCCCGATGAGCAGGTCGCAGCCGGCAACCTGCTCCAGCATGTCCTGCGGATGGGCGATGCCCCGCGCCAGCTCCACACGCCCCCCGTGATCGCCGCCCATGCGGTCGATCACGAACTGCGAGGCCACCTCGTCCGAAGGGAGGTGGAAGGGCAGGAACCGCAGCCGCACGTCCGAGCGGGCTGCGAGCAGCTGCGCCAAGGACCGCGAGAGAGCTTCCAGCTCCGAGCGGTCCTCGTTCCAGAAGCGGACGGACACGCCGACCGTCCGCACCCCCGCGGGCGCGCCGTCGGCCGCGTCCGGACCGCCCGACCCGGACGCGCCGCGCAGCGGCAGGCCCATGACCGGGTCGGGCACGACCTCGATGCGCTCCCGCGGGAGGCGCATCGAAGCCAGCAGGTCCGCGGACTCCGTGTCGCGGACCGAGACATACGGGCAGCGACGGAACGCGCCGCGGATCCAGCCGTCGAACATCCGGCGGTTGACCGGGCCGATGCCCTGCGAGTACACGAACGCGGGCTTACCCAGCCACTGCGCCAGCTTGAGAATCGCCAAGTAGTAGACCATCGACTTGGCGCTCGTGACGTCCTGCAGCAGGCTGCCGCCGCCGCTGATCAATCCGTCGGCTTCCCGCAGCGCTTGCAGCACGGCTCCCGGCTTCATCCGGTGGTAGGCCCGGACACCGTACATCCGGGCGGTTTGATCGGGACTCGCCGACAGCACGATCGGTTCGATCTTCACGCCCTGCGCCTCTCCCTGCTCCTGCAGAGCGAACAGAATTGACTGCAAGACGGCTTCGTCGCCGCTGTTATCGAAGCCATAGTAACCGGAAAGCACTATTTTACAGCTCGGGGCACCCATCGTTTCCAACTCCTTGCGACAATCTCCCATGCTGCAATCAGTACGAGGCCAATCAATACGCCGAACCCGATTCCGTACGAAATGCGGATCAACGAAATGTGAAGCGGCGTATGCAAATGCGCGAACGTATCGACGATCGACAGTTGACCGATAACGCCGATAAAGAGCAAATACACAGCTTGTCTATACCGAACGGACAGGTAGGTCCCTAACAGGAAGAGCGGATGCGCGATCAGGAACTCCTTCGTCCGGGGACGTACGCCCAGCGTATTTTCCAGGAAAGAACGGAACAATTTTTCAAACGCGGACGCTTGTCCTTCGTTACCTGTTCTCGTTAAGTAATAGTAAATTGCCGCAAGAGCAACAGCCGCCGTGACGACCCAAAGCACACTAATATAGGAAGAAAGAATTTTTCGAATTTGCGCCAGCTTGTCCGCGTACGTGTTGTTTTCGCTGAAAAGCAGCAAATAGAGACCCACGATCCCGATTGGAATCAAATGCAGCACTCCCACGCCGCGGAACTGCTGCAGCACGAGCATATATGTGATGTGATTCAGCAAAGCGACTTCATATAAGACTCCGATGAAGGAGATCGCCGAGGTTTTTATCAGCTGCCATAGTCCGTAAGCGAGGCCGGATTTCCACTTGGCCGCTTGCCCTGACCGAACCGAATGGATCGCCAGCATCATAGCCACGCTCGGCGCGCAAATCGCCGTACCCAGCGCCAGACCCTGTGCATACAGATTTGCTGAAAGTATATGCAGCGCCGCGGCTCCAAGGATGCCGACCACAAATAAGAACAGTGCGGCTTCAGGCACGAAAAAGGATACGGCAAGGGCGATCAAGCTGACTCCGCCAATTAGTATTAATGCACTCGCCGCCTTCTGCCAGGAGGTTGTCGTTACTTGGAAAGCTTTGGCTTGCCCCAAAGTAAAGCCGGCTTTTTCAATGCGCGGTATGGCCCCGTCCTTTCCGTTCAAGCTCTCGTACAGGGCGTTCAACGGATCGACCAGCTTCGCTTTGTCCGGATTTTTAAGCGGCTTGGCGTTCAAATACACCATGCGGATGTCGCGGTCCTTCACGGCAAGCACGAACCGGTCGGCGACCCCTTGTATCCGGTCCTCCAGCTCCGGTTTGGTCAGCGGCTCCATCAGCTTCTCGCCGTCTTTTTCCGTAAACGAATGCAGCCGGACGACATCGTAATTCGTTTGCTTGGCTAATGTATTGAACCCTTTTTGAGGCTCCTTGAGCATTTCGATTGCCGCCAGACCGATTCCGTTCTTATGAAGAAGTTCGGCCATTTTATTCAGATTGACTTCGGTATTTTCTTCCGTGTAGCCGGGAACTTCACTGCCGTCCACAATCATGCGCCTGACTCCGAGGTCATACAACTGCTTGAGCAGCCGATCCATATCATTCGTTACGAACGGCCGGCGGTTCGAAAGCCGCACTACAATGTTGAAGCCCTGTTCTTTAAGCATTTTCAACGTCAGCGGATCCGGATCCATCGACTTGATCGATGCTTCGTCCGAGCTCATTTCAATCACAAGCCCGTTTTTATTTTTGAAGCTCCACGGCCTCGTCGCTACTTTCAAGTCGCCGAACGCCTTCTGGATCATCGGCTGCAGCGCTTGCTGTGTGGCGTTATCGGCAAACAAAATATAAGTGAAGTTCTCGTTCGGATCGCCGAAAGTTTGTGTCAACGACATCGCGTCCCGGGAGTTGTACATCTCGATTCTGCGGCTCTCCCTCAGCTCGGAGAGGGTCGATTCGAAGACGGATATGGAGGTGATTCCCGCCTCTTTCATGCGTTTGAGATGATCCGCAACAAAGCTTCGCGGATTCGTCTGGACATCTGCAATATCCAGCAAATTCCGGTAATTGAAGACGAACTCCACCTGCTTCTCGGACGTTTCCGTCTGCTGACGGGCGTATACGAGCGGAAGCGAGCCGAGCATGCCTATGATGACGAGCCACCACAAAATTTTTCTGAAGGGACGATTCCACATTTGATACCGCTGTATCAAGTCATTCACTCCTGTCTGTCTGTTCGGCGCATTTCACTTATACATTCGAAAACCTCTCCATTCCCTGAAGCCGCGGGAGAAGGTCAAATGAATACGGATTTGCATTCCAGTTATCATTCATTAGACGACCTATCCCCGACTCAGGTTCTGAAGAGGTTCATTCCATTCTATTGAAAATTTTATCAGTTCTGCGGCTGCGCGTCTACACGGCTAAGCACGTAGCGGATAATGCCGTTCAACTGTTCGGATGCTTGAGCGCCGGAATTTCCCTTCACCGCAAAATAGAACTTGATCTTGGGCTCTGTGCCGGATGGACGAAGGCAGAACCAGGAACCGTCCTCCAGGATGAATTTCAAGACGTTTTCCTTCGGCAATCCGTGAATGCCTTTTTCGTAATCTTCCGCTTCGGCTACGCGCAGGCCGTGAATATCCGCAGGGGGATTCGTTCTCCAATCCTGCATGATCCGTCCGATTTGCTCGACGCCGTCCTTGCCTTTGAGCGTTCTTGATTCCAGCTTTTCCAAAAAGTAGCCGAAAGATGCGTACAGCTCCTGCAATACCTCGTACAAGGTTTTGCCCTGCTTCTTGTAATAAGCGGCCGCTTCGCAAATGAGCATGGCGGCGATGACCGCGTCCTTGTCCCTGGCGTAGTCGCCGGCCAAATAGCCGTAGCTCTCCTCATACCCGAACAAGAAGGTATGCTCGCCGGATTTTTCGAATCCGGTCATTTTCTCGCCGATATATTTGAAACCGGTCAGCGTATTTAATGTAGGCACTCCATAATGATTGGCGATAACCGCTCCCATTTCGCTGGTTACGATCGTTTTCACTACGACGCCACCCGCAGGCAGGGCGCCGCGCTCTTTCAGGCTGGACAACAGGTAGTTGACCATTATCGCCCCGGACTGGTTGCCGGTCAGCACGAAATATTCGCCATTCGAATCTTTCACTACGGCCCCCATGCGGTCCGCATCCGGATCGGTTCCGATGATGATATCGGCATTCCAGGCTTTCGCTTGCTCGATGGCAATCGCGAAGGCGTCCTTCTCCTCCGGGTTCGGGGATTTGACGGTCGAGAACTGCGAGTCCGGCTGTTCTTGCTCCGCCACTACGCGCACCTGTTTGAAGCCGACCGCTTTCAGCACCTCGCGCACCGGCACATTTCCCGAACCGTGAAGCGGTGTAAACACAACGCGGAAATCGTCGTTGATTTCCTTGATAACTTCGGGATTCTGACTTATTCCCGACACAGCCTGAATATATTTGGCGTCTACTTCTTCGCCCAGCCATTGCAGAAGCCCTTGCGACTCCGCTTCCGCTTGCGTCAGCTTCTTCACTTTATCAAAAGCATCCACGCCGTTCACTTGCGCGATGACCTGTTCTGCAAACTCGGGAACAAGCTGGCCGCCGTCCGAGCCGTATACTTTGTAGCCGTTGTACTCCGGAGGATTGTGGCTGGCCGTGATTACGACACCCGCCGTCGCTCCGAGGTAACGCACTGCGAACGAAAGCTCCGGCGTCGGGCGAAGCGTTTTGAATACGTAAGCTTTCACTCCGTTTCCTGCAAATACCAAAGCGGATTCCAGCGCAAACTCAGGCGACATATGACGCGAATCATAGGCGATGACAATAGAAGGGCTTGGCGTTTTCGTTTGCAGCACGTATTGCGCTAACCCTTGCGAAGCGCGTCCTACAGTGTAAATATTAATCCTGTTCGTGCCTGCGCCGATTACCCCTCGCAATCCTCCTGTACCAAATTCCAGATCCTTATAAAAACGATCCTCGATTTCCTTAGCATCCCCGCTGATAGCGCGCAGTTCTTCCTTAGTTAAGGCATCAACAGCCGGGTCCTCCATCCATAATTGGTATTGTGTTTGTACACGCGTCATAGTTGTCAGGTTCATCTCCTTTTATCTGTCTTATTTATTAGCAAGGGCGAACATAAGCTCGCCTTCGACTACCACTTTGTCGCCTACTTTCGCTACGGCCTGTCCTTTTACAATCGTGCCTTTCATTCTGGTTACCGTAAGTTCAAGTGTCAACGTATCGCCGGGCACGACTTGCTCGCGCCAGCGAATACCGTCTGCGCCGGCAAATAAACCGATCTTTCCTTTATATTGAGGCATGGAAAGAATCGCCACAGCACCTACCTGTGCCAGCGCTTCTATAATAAGCACTCCCGGCATCACCGGGTATCCCGGGAAATGTCCGGCAAAAAACGGTTCATTCATCGTTACGTTTTTGATGCCTACAGCTCTGACCCCTTCTTCTAATTCCAAAATGCGGTCCACCAGCAAAAAGGGGGGCCTGTGAGGGATAATCTCCTGAATTTGATTGATATCTAGCATGCCGTTGATGCTCTCCTTTCGATGTTTGCATAAAACACAAGGCAATAACTTACAATAATGGTGTCCCCTCGCGATCTGCAGCAGTGAGGGTTGATATAAGGGAGCTTATGTGTAGACCCGTTAGGCAGGTCCATACATAGGTTCTTTTTTCACGATTTCATATTTGCTCTGCGGTTTAATAAGAGGAATTGAATGATATAGATAATGGAAGTTGCAAAGGAGACGATGATGACGAACCACAGATAGACCGTAGCGAAGTCTAACTGAAAGACGATAAATAATATGGCCAAATAATACAATACGGTCGTCAGCTTCCCCATTGCGTTAGCGGGAACGGTCAGCTTGCCCCGAAAGTGAACCAATGCCGAGCCTATAATCATGCCAAGATCCCGGATAAACATCGCTGCCGCCGCCTGCCAAGGGATCATCCCGGAAATAAGCAGCGAGAGAATGACGGCGATCATCATGCATTTGTCGGCGAGCGGGTCCAGCATAACGCCGACCTGCGTGACGAGCCCCCGGGTTCTGGCTATATATCCGTCCAAGATATCGGTGAGTCCGGCAAGGAGCAGGATGAGGAATGCGGTCCGGACGTATCCGTCAAAAAATAAGATCAAATAAACAGGGATCAGGCCAAATCTGCTTATCGTCAGGATGTTCGGTAGATTCAAGGTACCCCTCCCCTTGCTGCCACGCCTTATATATTTCTATACCCTTATCCTAAACCTTCATCCATTATACCTTTCCTTACCAAAAAATAAAACTCCCACGAGGGAGTTCTGTTAATTTGCAAACACCAGATCGTACAAGTGTTTCCAAGTGCTCATATGAAAAATTTCCGAAGCCGGCTGGCCGCCGAATTTGCTGTAGCCGAGCCAAAGACCGGCATAAATGGCCAAAAGCGCCAGGACAGGAATACGTATTATCTTTATAATTAGCAGGACGATTTTCAACCATTTAGGCTTTTGCTTTTTTTTAGGTTTTGGCTTCTGCTTATCTTTCGCAGGAGCTGACGTTTCAGACATCGAACCCGGTTCCCTCCCTATCTCCATCAGGCACGCAAGTTATTCGCGATGTTCATCATCTGATCGGAAGAAGTGATCGCCCGGGAATTCAGCTGAAGCGCTCTTTGCACCATGACCAAATCCGTCATTTCATCGGATAGGTTAACGTTGGATTGCTCCAGGAAACCCTGCATCAGCGTTACCCGGTCTGTAGGGTCGGCTTGAGCTCCGTTGACGTTTTGAAGAACATTCTGGGTATTCGCCACGCCGGCCTGCAGCGTGTACAGGTTCTCTCCCATGTCCTGCAGAAGCTGCGGACGCACGACGCGAACAAGCTTGATCTGCTGCCCTGTATCGACGGGAGCCGAGCCTGGCGCAAGCTCGTTGTACGCTCTGATTCTGCCGTCCGGTTCCACGACAGGACGGGAATTAGCCTGGATACGGATCGGCTGGCCGTCGGTGCCGTTCACAAAATAGCCTTCCTTGGTCGTCAGCACCGAGCCGCCGGTGCCGTCCGGGGTCAAGCTAAACCCGCCATTGCGCGTCCACGCGGTCTGAGGGACTTGAACCCCGTTCTGATCGGCCTTGTAGACCGTTACTTCAAAAAGCCCGTCGCCTTGAATCGCAAAGTCCGTCGAATTCCCCGTAGGCTGAATCGGTCCTTGAGCCATGTTCGTCTGAATTTGCACGAGCCTTGCGCCCCAGCCTTGGTTAAAACCGAGCGGTGAGAACCGACCCTGCTGGCGAAAGCCTTCAGGCTGGTTTTTGATATTCGTCAAGACATCCTCGAAGGAGGCCTCTTTCTTTTTGAATCCGTTGGTGTTCACATTCGCAATATTGTTCGCCAAAATATCCAGCTTCTGTTGCAAGCCATGCATAGATACCGACGAGTTGATCATTGAGTTGTTCACGGATAGTTCCCCCTAAGAGATCTGCTTCAGCAAAACCGGCTTCGAATCCGTCGCCCTATACGCGACCGACTTCATTAGCTGCTTTATCCATGCTTTTGTCGTAAAACTGAATCACTTTTTGGTTCGCTTCATACGCGCGCAAGGCAGACATCATGTCGACCATCGATTGAGCCGAATCTACGTTGGAGCGCTCGATAAAGCCTTGGCGCACCTCAACCTGGTCGCCTGGCGCAACCTGCGTTACCGTGGCTTCATCGCCGGGATTGATGCGGTACAAGCCGTTACCTTCGCGAAGCAGCAGGTTCGGGTTCTCCGCGCGGGACAGCATCAATCCGATCGGCTGGTTTGCGGCGTTCAGCATCGGCTGGCCATCGCTGTTTAGAAGCTCCCCTTTGTCGGTTACCTTAAAAGTGCGGATCGGCAAATTGGTTGCAGGATCAACCAGCACGATCGGCTGGCCGTCCCGTCCGAGCACCCGGTTGCCGTTGCCGTTCACAAGCTGTCCGGTCGGGTCGACCGTGAATTTCCCGTTCAACGAATAGCGCTGCTCGCCGTTCGCGTTCTGCACCGTAAACAGCGCTTGCGGTTGGAACGTAAGCGTGCCGTCCGCATTCACATATTTGCCCGAAGCGTCAAACGTTGCCCCGGGAACCTGAATGTTGGAAACAAGCGCGAAGTCAAAAGGATTTTGCGTCTCCTGCAAGTCGCCTTGCGCATGGAGCGAGATATTCTCTTCGGCGAACACGCCTGTGTTCAGCCTTCCGAGCGGAGCCGTCGAGGCGCCTTGGCCTCCCCGAATCGTGGAGATCAGCATTTCCGGAAACGAACGGGAGAGCGAGTTGCCTTGCTTGAATCCCGGCGAATTGATATTCGCAATGTTATTCGTAATGGTATCGTGTCTCCGCTGCTCGGAAATCATTCCGGAGGCCGCGGTGTATAGTCCTCTCAGCATGCATCTTCACCCCTGTTTGGAATCGCTAAGCCTAATTAGAATTTGCGTTTGGTCACTTTATCCAGGTTGTCCAGCATGATGCCCGTTCCTTTGACGACGCAGGACATCGGGTCCTCGGCAATCAAGACGGGCACCTTGAGCTCGTCCGCCAGCAATTGGTCCAAACCGTGCAGCATCGCTCCGCCGCCGGTCAAAATAACGCCTCTGTCGATAATGTCCGCCGAAAGCTCGGGCGGAGTCCGCTCCAGTACGCTTTTGGCCGCCGTCACGATGGATGACACCGGATCCCATAGCGCTTCCTGCACTTCGCTCGAATGAATCGTAATGGTCAGCGGCAAGCCCGATACCATGTCTCTTCCGCGAATGTCCATCTCTTCGTCGCGGCCGTCCGGATACACCGTTCCGATTCTGATTTTAATATCTTCGCTCGTCCGTTCCCCGATAAGGAGCTTGTACTTATTTTTGATATACTTCGTAATGGACGTATCGAACTTGTCCCCCGCAATCTTAATGGAAGAGGAGGTGACGATGTCGCCCATTGACAGCACGGCCACATCCGTCGTTCCTCCGCCGATATCTACAACCATGTTGCCGCTAGGCTGGAAAATGTCCATTCCGGCGCCAATCGCCGCCGCCTTCGGCTCTTCTTCCATGAATACTTCCCGGGCACCGCTGCGCTCAGCCGCTTCGCGGATCGCCTTTTGCTCGACCGAGGTAATGTTGGTGGGAGCGCAAATGAGAATTCTCGGATGAGAATACCATTGTTTGCCCCCCACTTTGGCGATAAAATGCTTCAACATCATTTCCGTGATCTCAAAGTCCGC
This sequence comes from Paenibacillus sp. sgz302190, assembly GCF_059820445.1. Taxonomy (NCBI): domain Bacteria; kingdom Bacillati; phylum Bacillota; class Bacilli; order Caryophanales; family Paenibacillaceae; genus Paenibacillus; species Paenibacillus sp. sgz302190. The sequence continues at coordinate 49,157 of NZ_JBZYAO010000042.1, read as the reverse complement.
AATAACGCCGTCCTTCAACGGACGAATCGCGATAATGTTGCCCGGCGTACGGCCTACCATCCGGAAAGCTTCCTCGCCGACGGCCAGCACGCGCTTCGTATCGCTTTCAATCGCAACAACGGAAGGCTCGTCGAGCACGACGCCTCGTCCTTTGACGTGGATGAGCACATTCGCCGTGCCGAGATCTATCCCAATATCCTTGCTGAACATTTCCTGTTAATCCTCCCTAAACCAACCGTCCATCCCGTGAAGAATCGGCGCTCATATATATAGTTCTGATCTATAAGCTAATTATAAGCTAAATTCGCTGCAAATGCATAATTTCCTCTTTTTTTTATGATAATCGACAAAAACCATTTATAGGAAGCGTCCGGGGGGGGGTGAACGGATAGCTAGGACTTGACGGTCACTAAAGTTTCGGAAGGCTTCGGACTTCTCGTTTTGCGGTATTTGATTTTCGTCGCTTCTCCTCCCCTAAGGTGCCTGATGGATTTGTGGTACTCCAGAATGTGCTTGACCTGATTGGCCAGGTCCGGGTTGATTTCCGGCAGTCTTTCCGTCAAATCTTTGTGCACCGTGCTTTTGGAAACGCCGAATTCCTTCGCAATGGTGCGGACCGTGTTCTTGGTTTCAACGATACAGGTACCGATTTTAATAGTCCGCTCTTTGATGTAATCGTGCACTCCCCTCGCCTCCCTACTCGAGATAGTTTGGTACATTATATGAGGGGCATGACTAGATATTCTACGTAACCAAGCCTGACAAGCCCAATTCGCGCATTTATTTATGAAAATCCCGGCTAAGCCAGGTTAAATGTTCCAAAATGCTGCCTCTCCGACGATGAAAAATCAGCCGCAACGATCGCCCGAAGTCGCACGCAAACGCGCAAAAAAAAGCAGCCAGTTGACCTGACTGCTTGATCATATAAGCTTTTATTGCTGTTTGTCGTTCAAAAGCGTTTCCGGATTCAGCGCTGCGCCATCCGCGCCTTGGCGAACTTCGAAGTGAAGATGGACGCCGTCTTCTTTTTCCAATTCGTTGCGTCCGGCTTTGGCCAGCACGTCGCCTTTTTTCACGTCGGCGCCTTTCGTTACTTTCACATCGGCCAAGCTCTGATAAACGGTCACCAGGCCATTGCTGTGCGTAATTTCAACCAGACTGCCGACGACCGGATTTTGCTCAACGGCCGTTACTTTGCCGCTCATCGCAGCGAGTACGTCGAAGGCCGCCTCGTCTTTCGCTTTCAGGTTGATCGCGGTATGAGGGATGAGCTGGTCATTGTATTGAATCATGGCCGCTTGCTTAACCTCATTGGACGCCTTTGCATCGTAGAATGGCATTGAAATGCTGACTTGATTTTTGTCTTTCACAGGCCATTGCATCGTTTCCGGCTGAGCCGAAACCGCAAGTGCCCCGTCCGGCGAGCTGGAGCTTTGCGCCGTTTTGTCGCTGCTGCTAACCTTAATGCCCAGATCTTCTTGGCTGACTGTTTTTCTTCCGACATCCTGGTACACCCACATTAAGGTTAAGATAATTGCCGCTGCTGCCATATACGCTGCTGGGAATACCCACTTTTTAGCTAGCAACCTCTTCCATGTGGATGGGACGCCTTGCGCTCCTTGATCATTTTTAGGAGCCTCTTCCTTTTGAAAACCTTTGTTTTGTTCATTCATGGTTATCACCTCATCAACCATTCTTGACACATTTAAAGGTTTTATACTTTCCGGAAAAGATATTTTTATAGAGACGCCGGATTGGATTAATCTGCATTTTTTAGGAAGTTTTCATAAAAGCGGAGGCTTTCTCAATAGAGATGCCCGTGTAATAATAGGTTACGATGTCCGAGGCGCTCTTCCCCTCTTTGGCCATGCCGTTAGCCCCCCATTGGCTTAAGCCGACGCCGTGGCCGTACCCGTAAGTCGTGAATTCAAGCTGCGTGCCTTTCCACTTCCATTCGAATTGCGAGGATGCCAGTCCCAACTTCTCTCTCGCTTCGCGGCCGGAGAACGTCTTGCCGCCGATGGCGATCTTCTTGATGCGGTGGCCGGCCGACCATTCCAGCACCTTCATTCCGTTCGCGCGGGCGCTTGCCGCCGATATGCCGGAGACGCCCAGTTTTTGCTGTACCGTCTTATAGCTGAGCGTCGCCGTCTCCCGGTAGCGCGGCGAAAGATTTACATCCCACGGGCTCGGCTTGCTGCGCAAATAAGGGGTGGCGACGCCAGGCCAGTAATCTTCCGAATTCTCAGTGTATCCGTTGCTCGTTGAAAAGAAAGTGGCGTTAATCGGCTTATGCTCGTAAGTGAGAATCAAATCTTTCGTTTCGCTGACGGCTTTATCGATTTTGGCCATATTGGCTTCGTAAGTTGCAGGGTCCCACTTATCCCGCAGCTCTTGTTCGTTCAAGTAAGCCTGATGCGAAGTGGTGTCAGTAACCAGCGCGTCGCTGACCGGTACGTTGCTGTAGTCTTTTTCCAAAATCCTGCGCACGACATAGGTTCTGGCGGCCATCGCCTGGGACTTCAACGCTTCCAGCTCGAACTCGACCGGCATTTCCGCCGCGAGCACGCCTTTGACATACTGTTCCAGCGGCACCGTCTCAATCATGTCTTTCTTCGTCAAATAGACGGGAATCATCGGCCCTTGTTCTTGTCCTTCAGGGCCGTTTCGCGAATCATTGACGACAGTGGGCGTGGCGGTGTGCGGAGGAATCTTTTTAACTAGTATTCCGGGGACGATGATAGTGACGGCAAGCATACTGGACAAGCAAACTGCGAACCAGAGGACGGCCCTGTGCATAAGGGCCCTTTTCTTCTTGTACATCATCTAGTGCCTCCATGAGTGCGGCATTTGGTATACCCCATCTTATGAGAGGAATTACTAGAATAGAACACGGAAAAGCCGGCCCCGAAGAGCCGGCTTGTCGAACTTTGCGTGTATTAAGCCATGGATGGCTGGATGTTGAAAAAGCCCACTTCCGGCTCTTCCTGCTGAGCGGGCTGTGGCACAACCCTGTGAATGTCCGCGCCGAGGCTGCGAAGCGCCGAGGTAATGTCCACGTAGCCGCGGTCGATGTGGTGGACGCCGGTGATCTCCGTTTCCCCGTCCGCTGCGAGCGCGGCGAGGATGAGGGCGGCGCCTGCGCGCAAGTCCGTGGCGCACACTTTGGCGCCCTGAAGCTTCGCATTGCCGCTGACAAAGGCCGTTCTGCCGTCCACTTTGATTTGCGCGTTCATATTCGTGAATTCTTCCACATGCATGAACCGGTTCTCAAACACGGTCTCGGTCACGAGACTGGTGCCGTCCGCCACCATCAGCAGCGCCATCATCTGCGACTGCATATCGGTCGGGAAGCCGGGATACGGCAGCGTCTTCACGTCTACCGCGCGAAGCGGTCCGTTCGTGCGAACCCGGATGCCGTTCTCATCCTCTTCGACGATTACGCCCATTTCCTGCAATTTGGAAATGACAGGACGGAGGTGATCGCCGATCGCGCCTTCCATGTAAAGATCGCTTCCCGTTATCGCGGCGGCGATCATATAAGTTCCTGCTTCGATTCGATCCGGAATTACCGTATGTACAGCTCCTCTGAGCCTCTCCACGCCTTCTATGCGTATAACACCCGTTCCCGCGCCGCGAATCACAGCGCCCATCGCATTCAGATAGTTCGCCAAATCTACGATTTCCGGCTCCTTGGCGGCATTCTCGATAATCGTCGTGCCTTCGGCCAGCGTAGCCGCCATCATAATATTTTCGGTGGCGCCGACGCTCGCGACGTCCAAGTAGATTTTGGCGCCTTTGAGCCTGCCCTTGATCTTGGCTTCGATGTAGCCTTGGCCGAGCTCAATTTCCGCCCCCATCGCCTCGAACCCTTTGAGATGCTGATCGATCGGCCTTGTGCCGATTGCGCAGCCGCCGGGAAGCGAAATGCGGGCCAGCCCCAGCCTCGCCAGGAGAGGCCCCATGACCAAAAAGGAAGCTCTCATTTTGCGGACGAGATCGTAAGAAGCTTCGCAGGTCGTGATCTGCTGGGCGCGAACCCGAATCGTCTGCCCTCTGTACTCCACTTCAATTCCGAGACTTTCCAACACTTTATTGATAACCATTACATCGTCAAGGGGAGGCGCGTCGTGAATGACGCTTTCGCCTTCCGCCCCCAATATGGAGGCTGCGATAATCGGCAATACCGCATTTTTCGCTCCGTTTATCTTCACCTTGCCGGCTAATTTTCGGCCACCGCGGACGATAATTTTGCTCATCATGGTCCCTCCGCGAACTTATTTTGATTGACTATATGTTCTTTTCATCGATACAGCAAGCTGAAACGCTCACTTTTCACATTTCCTAAGTTTATCATCTCACCCTATATTGGACAACTGTGTTCTTGTGGAATTTTTTGGGCTACCCATAGCATTCGGATGAAAGTTCTTTTTAGGTCCGTTCTACTACCATTGTTGACAAGAAAACTGCTCATTATTCGAAAAAACGACGAAAAATCGGAGTTTAAAACATCCGGCCAAAACCGATTGACAACCCCAGGTATTGCATGAAAAAGCTGGCTACAAGCTGGCCTAATGCGATAGACAGCAAAATTTGCAGCATGATGGCCTGTGCGCTCCTGGGCCGTTTGAGCAGAACGTCGAACCGGAACTCCTGCAGCGCCCACCATGAAGCGGCTATGCATACTAAATAGACCAGAATGTTCAAAATTGACGAAAAGGACGCAAACGAGCTTAACGTACTGCCATCCGCCATATAGACGCCCCCTATTTCGGTTATCGGTTCAATACTTTCGCCAGCATGGTGACGAATTCTGCGCGCGTAGCCTGCTCCTCAGGCCGGAACGTACCGTCCGGATAGCCGGTAATCCAGCCGTCCGCCCACATTTGCTTGAGAATTCCGGTTCCCCAGTACGATTCGTTCACATCGGTAAACGGTGAATTTCCTCTCCGCTTGCCGGTCATGTTCATACTGCGGGCCATCATCTGCGTCATTTCCATGCGCGTCAGCGTCCGATTCGGTCCAAACGTGCCGTTCGGATAGCCGTCGACAAGTCCGGCCTGCACGGTTTTGGCCACGTACTCATACGCCCAGTTCGAAGAGTCCATGTCCTTATAGCTGAGCTCCGCCTGCTTAGTCAATCGGAGCGCGCGCGCCAGCACTGCGGCGGCTTCAGCCCGGGTGATCGGGCGGTCAGGGCCGAACCGGTAGTTGCCGTAGCCGCTGATCACATCCTGACCGGCCATCTGGGCGATGGCATTCTGCGCCCAATGGCCGGCGATATCGATAAAGCCGCTAATCAATGGGTAGCTGCCTATGTTCAAGTGGTACAGCTGGCTGAGAAACGCTTGGTCCGATTGAAGTTTCACGTAGTAAGTGCCGGCCGCCAGCTTTTGCTCGAAGTATAGAGAGCTGGCTCCGTAATCGTTTTTGTAGGAAGACAGTTCTTCCAGACTGCTGTCGTACAGAGAAGCATAGATCGTCCTGCTTGTCGGAATATTCATTAAGCTGAGCTGCGCCAAACTGTCCTGGCTGAGCCGGAACTCGAACCAGTCGACATCGTCATCCTTATGAAACAATCCCTCGTAATCGGTAAACATGCTGACATGAGTAGCCTGATACGGCTTATCGTTCGGCTCGTTCGGATCGATCAGTTTGGGCGTGAATTCAATGCTGAGCGTATACTCGCCCATAATCGGCTCTATATAATCTTTGACGTTGCTGATACGGATGTAATACTGGCCGGGAAGAAGCTCCATCGGAGGACTGATCTCCGTAGCGCCGTCGCCCCCCTGATCGATCGTGATCGACTTTTCTCCCTCTTTTTGAAACAGGATGGCCGGGTCGATCCGGGCCGTATCGACGGACACCTTCAAGCGCATCGTGCCCGATTGCTCAAGCGGGATCATAAACCAGTCGACGTCGCCTTTTTGATGAAACGTTCCGCGAATGGTCTGGCTTCTGGCCGGAAGCACATACGCTTTATACTGCTTATCGTTATCTTCATACGGATCGCGGTAAATGTGGAAATCCGTGCGCAGCGAGTAGTCCAGCGCTGTACTGCGCGTGCGGTCCACCGTCTGCAGTTGCACGTAGTTCCGCCCTTTGCTTACCGGAATGGAAATCGGTCCGGCGGTGTCGGTTGTGTACATCCCGCCCGCTCCCGTTCGCACGCGAACGCCCGAGCCGTCTCCTGTCCGGATCGTCAGCAGCAAAGTTCCGTCGTAAGGAGCATCGATAGCGAACCAGTCTTGATCCTGAGCGGAGCTTAACGATGAGTGGACGTCCGTATGAACGGAGATCGTGGCCGCCATATCCATCCGGTCATTCGGTTCGAACCGGTTTTCCTTATACGGCTGCGTCAGCGCGCGGTCCACCCGCAGCATCCCGTACCCCGTATGGGCGTCCCAGCCTGTGCCTTCCAAATCCTCCGCCGTCTGTTCCAAAAGACTGCGAACCTGGTAAGCCTGCAGGCCCGGATACTTGCCCCAGACCAGCGCTGCCGCTGCAGCGACCTGCGGAGCCGCCATCGAGGTGCCGTCCTGGTACTGGTAGCCGCCTCCGAGCGCGGTCGTGTACACGTCCCAGGGAGCCACAAGGTCAAGCTCCGGCCCGAAATTCGAGCGGTAGTCCGCATGCAGGTCCGCCGTCACGCCGCCAACGGCCAGCACGGTCGGATAGGCTGCCGGGTATTTGACGCTGTTTCCCTCATTGCCAGCGGCCGCTACAAGCAGCACGTTATGGTCCTCCGCATATTGCACGATATCCGCCAAGTAATCCGAATATTTGTTCAGTCCGAGGGAAAGCACGACGATCTTGGCGCCGTGATCCACTGCGTAGCGAATCCCTTCGCCAAGCTTGGCCTCGCCGCCCGTACCGTCGGATTCCAGCGCTTTGATCGGCATCACCTTGGCGTTCGGGGCAATTCCCGCGATTCCTTTATCATTATTGCGGACAGCCGCAATGATTCCGGCCACATTCGTTCCGTGTCCGTTGTCGTCGAACGGCTTTTGTCCGGGCTGGAGCAGGTTCGTCCCATCAACCAGATTCCCGGCTAAATCAGGATGCGCAAGGTCAACGCCGGTGTCGACAACGGCCACCACGATAGGCGTCTTGGGATCGCCCGCCGCAGCCCACGCTTCATTGATATGAATCGTATCCAGATACACTTGCTTGACCCGCATCGGGTCGGTAGATTCCGGATATGCCGCTTCTGCTTTCATTGCCGTTCCTGCAAGTTCCATAACCAGTATCATTGATGTAATAAGCAGCAGGTGCCGGGTCATTTTCATGAAATCACAGGTCCCTCTTATTCATAGTAATTTTATTATAGTAATTTTTTAAGCTACTGTTCATAATAAACCTTTTACATTCTGCATTCAAACCCGATTTCCCTGCCTGCGCGGCAAAAAAACAGCCTTCTCCCACATTTACGCGGGAAAAGGCTCAAATAGAATGCCGTTTACATCATTATAAAGTCTTTGGTCAGGCTGAAAATCGATTCAATCCCTTTCAGGACAAGGTGCGGGACAAAGCCGAGCGCAACGCCGGCCAGCGCGCATATCCATACCGTAATGCCGAGCGGCAGCGGCACTTTCACCTCGGTAGACTCGTAATCGGTGCGCATGAACATTTGTCTCACGACGCCGAAGTAATAATAGAACGATACGACGCTGGTGGCAATCATAAGCGCGCCAAGCCAGTAATGCTGCGTCTGCATTGTGCCCAAAATAATGTACAGCTTCCCGAAAAACCCTCCCGAAACCGGGATGCCTGTCAAGGAAAGCACGATCAGCACCATGGCCAGAGCCGTCCAGGGCGCACGGTAATACAACCCTGCAAAACCTTTAAGCTCGGTATGTCCCTCGGCTTGCTCAACGATCATCAGTACGGCGAAAGCCCCGATGTTCATGAACAGGTAAGCGATCAGGTAAAACATAAATTCGGAAAAGTTGGCGAAATGCGCAGCCGAGAAATACGCGCTGATCGGAACGAGCAGGTAGCCCGCATTCGCAATCCCCGAATAGGCCAAAAGCCGCTTGATATTCGTCTGTTTAAGCGCAATGAAGTTCCCGGCCACCATGGCGATGGCCGCCGTAACGGACAAGGCCAGGAATACGTCCGCCTGAATCTGGCTTTGCCCGAAGCTGTTGAAGCCGAACAGCAGGTAGACGATCCGGAACAAAATCGCGAAGCCCGCCGTTTTGGATACGACGGCCAGGAATGCCGAGACCGGCGTCGGCGCGCCCTGGTACACATCCGGGGCCCAGCTGTGGAACGGAGCGGCGGCGATTTTGAAGCCGAAGCCCGCCAGCAGCAGGAAGAAGGACACGTACAGCAGCGGCTCGTATCCCGGCAGCAGCTGAGGCAGCGCCGCCCCGATCTGCGACAAATTCGTAGAGCCGCTCATGCCGTACAGAAACGACATGCCGTACAAAATGATGGCCGAGGAGACGCCTCCCATTACGATGTACTTGAAGGCTCCTTCGTTCGACTGGTTGTTCTTTTTCTTCATGGCCACGAGCAGGTAAGACGTAATGCTGAGCAGCTCCAGCCCGACAAACAGGGTAATTAAATCGCCGGAGGAAGACATAACCATCGCGCCCAATACGGCAGGGAGCAGAAAATAGTAGTATTCGCCGACATGCGGGATGTCGTCTTCCTTCACGGAGCCCAGGCTCATCAGGATGACAAATCCGGTTCCCGCCAGCAAGACGAGCTTGAACAAATTAGAGAAATCGTCCACCCGATAACTCATATTGAGAAGTTGAACCGGCTCTGCCGGATTCAATTGAAGAATGACGAACAACGCCGAGACGGCAATGCCGACAAGCGACAGCCATCCGATTACAGAGCGGCCGACCGTTCTGGGCAGGATCAAATCCAAGAGCGACAGGACGATCGCGGCGGCAACGAGCGAGAGCTCTGGAAGAAGATGCGATAAATCGGCGACATGGAGTCGTAGCTGTTCCACCGGACTAACCTCCTATCTTCCCGGCTGCGCTTTGGATCACCTGATCAAAGCTGCCCAAGGTTTGTTGCAAAAGCTGGCTAAGCACGCTGGGGAATATACCCAGCAGCAGAATGAAAGCTACCAGGGCGATCATCGGCACGGCTTCGATCAGCCGCGCATCCCTCATTCCCTGTACGCGCAGCCCTTCGTTGGGAGGTCCGTACGTGATGTTCAACACCCCTCGAAGCACATACACCGCCGCTAAAATAATGCCGAGCGCACCGACAACCGTATAGACGGGATGCGTTTGGAAGAGCCCCAGAAAGGCCAGGAACTCGCTGATAAAACCGGACAATCCCGGCAGCCCGAGCGAGGCCATGCCGGCTACCAGCAGGATGCCGCTCATGAAAGGCACCGAGCCGGCGAGGCCGCCCAGCCTGTTGAGCTGCGTCGTCTCGGTTCGCTCGAAGATGCTTCCGACCATCAGGAACATAAGCGCAGAGATCAGTCCGTGCGAGACGAGCTGGAACACGGCCCCCTGCAGCCCGCTCACATTAAAAGCGGCGAGGCCGAGCAGGACGATGCCCATATGGCTGATACTTGAGTAAGCCAACACGAGTTTGAAGTCTTTTTGCACGATGGCCAATATGGCTCCGTACACAATATTGATGACGCCAAGCAGCGCCAGCATCCAGGCCCATTGCTTCGCTTCCGCCGGGAAAAACAGGATGCCGAACCGGATCAGGCCGTAAGCGCCCATTTTCAGCAAAATGCCGGAGTGGATCATAACGACCGACGGCGGCGCTTCCGTATGCACCTTAAGCATCCACGTATGGAACGGAAAAATCGGCAGCTTGATGCCGAACGCTACGAGGAGCATGATGAACAGCGTCCATTTCATGCCGCTGCTCAGGTAAAACGGCGTATTCGGCTGATTTACCAGCGCCGCCGGGTCCTGCAGCAAATTATGGGCAATCGTATGAATGTCCCCGCTGTAATACACGATCGCTTCCGTCTGCGACTGCACCTGGCTGAAACCGGCCGTGCTGACCAGAATCAGGAAGGCGATCAGCATAATGGCCGAACCAAGACCGTTATAGATCAAAAAGCGGTTGGCGGCTTCTTCCCGCTTGATATAGCCCCAGATTCCGATCAGGAAGAACATCGGCACGAGCGTAGTTTCGAAAAAGAGGAAGAAGAGAAACAGATCCTGCGCCATGAACACGCCGAACATCCCGGTTTCCAGCAGCAGGAACAGGATGTAGAACGTCTTCCAGCGCTTCTTGATGTGTACGGATGCCAGAGCCGCCATCGAAGAGATCAGCGCCGTCAAAAAGACAAGCGGCAGCGACACGCCGTCCACGGCCATCGAATATTTGAATTCGAAGAAATATTGGGTTAATTGCTGAATGCCCTCATGATTAAGCGGCACTGTAATCCAACTGTGCTGCTCCTGATATTGCAGGGGCTCGCCCTGATAGTTGTAATCTACGTACAGCCATGCCGCCAAAATGAGCGGAATCAATGTGGCCGCTATGGAAATCGTTTTGATCAAATTGCCTTTTTCCTGACGGACAAAGAGCAGAACCAGAACCCCCAGCAGCGGTGAAAAAGCGATTAAGCTTAAGATCGGCAAATTAACCAGCATGGATGAATCTCCTTCCCGCTATGGCGAGCGCCAGAATCAGCATACCCAGAACGGTGATCAGTCCGTAGGTTTGCAGCTGCCCGTTTTGCAGGCGGGCGCCCAAGCGGCCGAGACCGACTACCGCAAAAGCGCTCAGACGCACGATGCCGTCGATGATATATACATCTATCCATTCGAGGATAAAGCCCAGGCCGCGAAGCGGTCTGACAAACACCCCGTCGTAAGCCTCATCCACAAAATATTTCCGGTACAGCAGCTTATGCAGACCCGGAACTTTGGCGGAAAAGAAATCTTCGGGCAGCGAACGTTTCAAATACATCAAGTAGCCCAGGCCGATTCCGAGCAGGCCGGCAAGCGTCGACAGCGCCATGACCGTCCAGTTCGCGGACGCCGCGTGTTTATCGCCTGTCAGCCAATGGCTCAGCCATTCATTGGCCGGCGTGTTGACAAAGCCGGCGACGACAGCCAACACGGCAAGGACGATCAGCGGCATCGTCATCGAAGACGGCGACTCATGCGGCTCGTGAACGTCATGACGGCCATGATCATCAGCCGCATGGCCCTTAGCGCGAGAAGTGCCCATGAAGACAAGGAAGAACAGCCGTGACATATAAAATGCGGTAAAGAACGCAGCTGCTATCCCGACCCAGAACAGCAGTTGATTGTGTTCGAAAGCCTCGGTCAAAATGAGATCTTTGGACCAGAACCCGGAGAATGGCGGGATTCCGGCGAGCGCGAGCGAGCCGACGGCAAACGTCCATGTCGTGATCTTCATTTTGCGGGACAGCCCGCCCATTTCATGAATGTCCTGCGTATGTACGGCATGAATCACGCTTCCCGCCCCCAGGAACAGCAGCGCTTTGAAGAAGGCGTGCGTGAACAAATGGAACATTCCCGAAGCGTAAGAAACGCCGATGCCCAGCCCCATCATCATGTAGCCAAGCTGACTGACGGTCGAATACGCGAGAATGCGCTTGATGTCGTTCTGCGCGACGCCGACCGTCGCAGCGAAAATCGCGGTGAAGCCGCCGACGTAGGCGACGACAAGCAGCGCATCCGGCGAAGCGTGGAAAATATCGAACGTGCGCGCCACCAGGTACACCCCTGCGGCAACCATCGTTGCGGCGTGAATGAGCGCACTGATCGGCGTCGGGCCTTCCATCGCATCGGGCAGCCACGTATGCAGCGGGAATTGGCCCGATTTGCCGATGGCCCCGACAAAAATGAGAACCGCGATCAAGGTGACGATCGCCGGATCGATTTTCCCCGTCGTAAATGCGTTATGTATGGAGCTGAAATCCAGCGAATGTCCGGGCATATACCAGAACAGCAGCAAAATGGCGAGAAATAAACCGACGTCCCCGATACGGGTTACGATAAAAGCCTTTTTGGCGGCCGCTTTCGCTTCCGGCTTGAAATACCAGAATCCGACCAGCAGGAAGGAGCAGACGCCCACAAGCTCCCAGAAAATGTAGAGCTCCAGCATATTTTCGGAAATAACAAGGCCCAGCATCGAGAACGAGAACAGGGCGATGTAGCTGTAGAATACATGAATCCGTTCATCGTCTTTCATGTAGCCTTTGGAGTAAATATTGACGAGCAGGCTGACGAGCGTCACGATAACGAGCATGAGAGAGTTCAAATTCGTAACTTCGAATCCCATTTTGATCGTGACATCGCCCACTCTGAGCCAATCCAGCTTATCCCACGTATACCCTTCGACATTGCCCCCGAGACGCTCCAGGAAAATAAACAGCGCCACGATAAATGACGCGGCCATCGCGGCAATGCTGAGATAAATGCCCAAGTCTTTCAACTGTCGTCCCATAGCCGTAAGCGCTAGAAAAGCCAGCAGCGGAAACAGCGGAATGAGCCATGCGTATTGTGAATAATCCGATACCATGTCCTTTTCAGCCTCCTAGCGCTTCATAGAATCCATTTCGGTAACGTCCGATGTTCCCTTATTCCGGTATAGAGAAATGAGTATCGCGATGCCTACGGCAGCTTCCGCCGCAGCGATCGTAATATTAAAGAGCGAAAAAATTTGTCCGGTAAGTGCCGGATGATCGCCAAGCTTGGAGAATGCCACCAGGTTCAGGTTGACCGCATTCAGCATCAATTCGATGGATAACAGCACGATAACCCCGTTTCTCTTGGTCAAGGCCCCGTACAAACCGATGCAGAACAAAATCGCTGCCAGAGTCAGGTAGGGAGTGATTACAGTTCCCATCCGCTAGTCCTCCTCTCTTTTGGCGATGACGATTGCACCGATAAAGGCCACCGTCAACAGCACGGACATGATTTCAAAAGGAATGACATGCTCGTTATAGAGCAGTTTGCCGATTTCGAGCGTGTTGTCTTTGCCCGCGTCCAGTGTGCCGTTCGCGATGAACGTCGTTTTTTGAATCGCATAGAACAAAATTCCGAACAAACCGACTGCGCCCAGAATAGACAGCCCTTCATGCCACGGACGGCGCGGCTCCTCCTCTTCGCCATGCCTGTGCTTGGTCATCATGATGCCGAAAATCATCAGAATCGAGATCGCGCCCGCATAGATCAGCACCTGTACGAAAGCGACGAACTCCGCCTCCAGAATGACGTAAAGCCCGCCAAGACTTATAAACGCAAGGGCTAGCGAAATGACCATGTGAATGACCTTGGTAAAGCTGATCATGAAGATAGCGCCGCCGATCGCCAGCAGTGCGAAGATGAAGAAGGCCCAACTGGATCCGCTCGATAGAAAATCGCCAATTCCGCTAAACATCCTTTTTGGCGCCTCCTTTCGGCATGGCCGAGTTGTTCTCCTTGCGAATGTTGGTGTTGTTGTCGTTCAGCCATTGCAAGTTTTTGAACAAATCGTCCCGGCTGTACGTGCTGAGCTCAAAATTGTTCGTCATCACGATCGCTTCGGTCGGACAAACCTCCGTGCACAGATCGCACAGGATGCAGATTTCAAAGTTAATGTCGTACGTATCGATAACTTTCCCTTTTTTCTCCGGGTCCGGATTCGCTTTGCCCGTCAAAGTGATGCACTCCGTCGGGCATATTCGCGCGCACTGATTGCAGACAATGCATTTTTCCGGATCAAAATGTTGAATGCCACGGAAGCGATCCGGCATTTCGAGCGGGACGTCAGGGTATGCGTAGGTGATTTTTTTCTGGGTCATGCTTTTGAACGTTACGCCCAAGCCTTTCATTAAGCCCTTCACTTGTCAGCCCTCCTTAAAAAATGCTCATATAGATCGCCGTGACGAAAATGTTCGCCAAAGCCAGCGGGAGCAGCACTTTCCAGCCGAAACCCATCAGTTGATCGATGCGCACCCGGGGCAGCGTGCCGCGAATCCAGATCAGAACGAACACGATGAAGGTGAACTTCAGCAAAAACCAGATAATGCCCGGCACAAAATCAAGGAACGGCAGCGGCGACTGCCAGCCGCCCAGGAATAGCAGCGCCGTCAGCGATGCGATGACGAATACGTACACATACTCCGACAGCATGAAGAAAGCGAAGCGGAAGCCGCTGTATTCGACGTGGTAACCGGCGACTAGCTCCGACTCCGCTTCCGGAAGGTCGAACGGCGTCCGGTTCAGCTCGGAAATGCCGGCAATGACGAACACGATAAAGCCGATAATTTGCGGCAGGAAGTTCCAATGCCAGAAGCCCCCGGCCTGCTGATCCACAATAGTATGAAGGTTGAGCGAGCCCGTCATCATGATGACGCCGATCACGGATACGACCAGCGGCACCTCATAGCTGATCATTTGCGCAGCCGAGCGCATGCCGCCGAGCAGCGCGTACTTGTTGTTCGACGCCCACCCGCCCAGGATGATGCCGATCGTGGAAATTCCTGTCAGCGCCACATAATAGAGCAGCCCGATGTTGAGATTGGCGTTGAACAGCTTGTCGGAAAAAGGTATCGCCGCGACGATCGTGAACGAAGGGATGAACGTAATGACCGGCGCCAGTATGAAAAGCTCGCGCTCCGCTTTTTTCGGAATCGTATCTTCCTTGATCAGCAGCTTCAAAACGTCAGCTACGGTCTGCAGCAGTCCGAGCGGACCGGTCCGGTTCGGACCGATGCGAAGCTGCATCCAGCCCAGCACCTTGCGCTCGAAGTAGATCGCATAGGTGACGAAGCCAAGAACGAGCATCAGCATGACGACGCCCCAAAACAGGAAGATGAAAAAGTTCGTCCAAGTCAGATTTTGATTCAGCAAATCCATCATTTACGCATCGACCTCCCCGACGACAATGTCAATTCCGCCAAGAATGGTAATGAGGTTCGTCATCGTTTCGCCTACGAGCAGTTTGGGCAAAATTTGCAGATTCACAAAGGAAGGCCTGCGGAATTTCAAGCGGTATGGCTCCTGTTTGCCGCGGGAAATGATGTAGCAGCCGATTTCGCCGCGCGGCGACTCGATGGCGGCATACACTTCGCCCTCCGCCGGGCGGAGCACTCTGGGCACCTTGCCCATCGTTTCGCCTTCGGCCGGGAACTGCTCCACCGCTTGCTCCAGAATGCGCAAGGATTGGCGAATTTCTTCCAGCCGGATGACATAGCGGTCGTAGCAGTCGCCGCCGTCCCTAACCGGCACATCGAATTCAAAGCGGTTGTACAAGCTGTAAGGCTGCGTTTTGCGGATGTCCCAATTTACGCCGGTACATCTCAAATTCGCGCCGCTGAGCCCGTAAGCGATAGCCGTCTCGGCATCGTATTTCCCTATTCCTTTGATCCGGGACAGGAAAATTTCATTGCCGCTGACGAGATTATCGTACTCGTCCAGCTTGCCCCGCATGTAAGGGACAAACTCGCGCACTTTGTCGATCCAGCCTTCCGGCGCATCCCATTTCACGCCACCTACCCGCATGTAATTGTATGTAAGCCGGGCGCCGCACAGCTCATTGAACAGATTGATAATGATCTCCCGGTCGCGGAACGCGTACAGGAAAGGGCTCATCGCCCCGATGTCCAGCAAATAAGTTCCCCACCACACCAGATGGCTGGCGACACGTTGAAGCTCCATAACGATCAGACGGAGAAACTCCGCCCGCTCGGGGACTTCCAGCTGCATCAGCTTCTCTACGGCGTGGACGAGCACGTAATTGTTGGTCATAGCCGACACGTAATCCATCCGGTCGGTATATGGAATAATCTGCGTATAACTTAAATTCTCCGCCAATTTCTCGGTTCCTCTATGCAGGTAGCCCATCACCGGAATTGCTTCCCGGATGATCTCCCCGTCCAGCTTGACGATTACACGGAATACTCCGTGCGTACTGGGATGCTGAGGGCCTACGTTCAACAGCAGTTCTTCTGTCCGTAACAAATGCTACACCTCCGGGTCCAGCGGTTCGTAATCTTTGCGGAGCGGATATCCGACCCAATCGTCAGGCATCATAATTCGGCGCAAATCGGGGTGTCCCGGAAAATCGACGCCCAGCAAATCGTAAACTTCCCGCTCGTTCCAGTTCGCCGTCGGCCAGACCGGCGTCACGGACGGAATGCTTGGCTGATCGCGGTCCGTCTTGACCTTCACGCAGTACTCGCGGTTATACGGGATGGAAAGCAGATGGTACACAACTTCCAGATGCGTCTCCTGATCGACACCTGCAAGATTGCGAAGGTAGTCGCATTTCAGCTCTTCGTGATTTTTGAGCGCTGCGGCCGCCTGCGGCCAGCGCTCGCGCTGGATGACCACGTAAGGACGGTGGCCGTCCCTTTCGTTAATAAAGCTTTCGACGACAGCGTCTTCGCCGGCGCTGTCTTTCAAGATCGCCACCAGCCGGTCCAGCAGCGGCTGGTTCGGCGACGGCTCCTTCGGCGCGGCAGGCTCCGCGTCCCCGTCTTTGGCCGCGCGGCTGCTTGCCCGCGCGGCGCGCGCTTCTGCGGCGGCCTTCGCTTTGGCCGCCTTCTCGTCGTCGCCGGCTGCAGCGTCGGCTGCCGGCGCATCGCCTGCGGCAGCGGCCCGCGCAGCCTGGCGGGCCGCTCTCGCCGCCGCGCGCTCGGCCGCGGCGTCTGCTGCTGCGCCGGCGGGCGCGGCCGCGATCTCCGCAGCCGGAGCGTCGCTCGGCTCGCTCGTCGTCTGCGCGGCGGGGTCCGCCGCCTGCTTCTCCGCCGCGGCGTCCACCGCGGCCTGCGTCTCCGCGCTGAGCGGCGTCTTGCTCGCGCGCGCCTCCGGCGTCAGCCGGCCGACCTCGGCGGCGGCTTCGGCCAGCTCCGGCTGCGCCGCGGGCTCGCTTCCGCCGGCGGCGTCAGCCTTGCGCTCCTCCGCCGCTTCCGGCGCGGGAGCCTGCTTTTCCGGCTTCTTCTCGTCGCTCATCGATGGATCACCTGCTTTCCGGTCTTCGCTTCATAGCGAATCTTCTCCTGAAGCTTGTTGATCCCGTAGATGAGCGCCGCCGGATTAGGCGGGCAGCCGGGAATATAGACATCGACGGGGACGACCTGGTCGACGCCTTTGACAACGGCATACGACTTTACGTAAGGTCCGCCCGCCGTAGCGCAGGAGCCCATGGCGATGACCCATTTCGGCTCCGGCATCTGCTCATAAAGACGGCGCAGCAAAGGAGCCATTTTCTTCGTAACGGTCCCTGCGACAATCATCACATCGGATTGTCGGGGCGACGTACGGAAGATGACTCCGAAACGGTCCAAATCATAGTGCGACCCGCCAGTTCCCATCATTTCAATGGCACAACAGGCGAGGCCAAACGTGAGCGGCCAAAGCGAATTGCTCCGGGCCCAGGCTTTTACTTGCTCTAGCGTGGTCATAAATACGTTGCGGTTTAGCTCTTCCCGTTCCTCGGGCGAGATCGATTCTAGACTGAAGTCCATTGCAGCACCTTCTTTTTCCAAGCGTATAATAATCCTATGGCAAGCAAGGCTACAAAAATGCACATTTCCACCAAAGCAAACAATCCAAGCTGCTTGTAAGCGACAGCCCATGGGTACAAGAACACGGTTTCCACATCAAAAATGACAAACATTAACGCAAACAGATAATAACGAATGTTAAAACGGATTTGCCCTTCTCCGACCGGCTCGTTGCCGCTCTCATACGTCGTGTACTTCTCCTCGACAGGCTTGCTCGGTCTCAGCAGTTTGCCAATCGTTAACGCGGCAATAGGAAGAAAAATCGAAAGTCCCAGGAAAATCGCCACAATCACGTAATTATTTGTGTACATCATCCGTATGTAACCGCCTCCATTCCTATTTGCTTTTCTCATTCAACTTATCAAAAATGGTAATAATCACCTTAACAATTATAACAAAAAGGAATTTGGGCGTCGATGACTATTTCCGCACATTCATAACGTGTACTTTTTCCAATTCACACCTTATTTATTCCTGAGCCATCTTCGCGTCCAATAGGCGGTATGATTTATGCTACAAAATGAACATTCAGACTTATTGATACTTGGTCGAATAAATTCTATAATTAAATAGAATTTTTTAGTATATTCCTTACATTTTCCGAAAAATTTTCAAAGGAGCAGAGACATGCTGAACAAAAAATTAGTAGCTTCCGTAGCCGGAATTTCCTTGCTGGTCGGGGTTAGCTCCGGTGTTTACGCCGGCGCCAACTTGCAAGAAATCCAAGCTTATCTAAATGGAGATTTGAAAGTTCGCGTCAACGGCAAAGTCGCTCAGCTGAACGATGCGCAGGGACTGGCCGTACTGCCCATTACATACAATGGGAACACCTATTTGCCGGTAAGAGGAGTTGCCAACGCTTTAAATGTAGCCATAGATTACGACGCTGCGAACCAGGAAGTCATTCTGGGGGAAAAAGTGAATGGAACTCCTTTGAATGCGGAAAAGTTTAACGACTACACCTACACAAAAGACCCGGCGCAAACGACATACAAGAATAAAGACTATAAAGAAGCTTACTATTACCATGAAGGGTCCGGCGGACCAACACTCATTATCACCCCGGACAAAAAGTACCAAACCTTGCACCTGAAAATTGCAGCCATCGATAAAGATTTAACCGATTTCGAGATCAAAGACCTTGATGGCAATGCGCTCCTCAAAAAAGTAGAAACCATTTCGCCGAATGACGGACTGAAAGACATCGAAGTCAATATCGGCAACGTGAAAACCGTGACCATCTCCATGCAAGTCAAAGATGGCGGCGGCTACTTCGTCCCATTGATCGATTCTTACTATAAGTAAGAACAAATTCACCATGTAGGGCGGCAAACGGAAAGTCAGGGCTGTTGAGAAACCCACACTCTGGAGCCGGACCGCCCGACTGCCCAGCTATCTTGCCGCATGCAGAAAGCCTGCAAAAGGCTGGAGCTCGCACGCTTGAGGCAGCAACTGCTTGGCATTGCGCAGAAAGCCTGCGAAAAGCAAGAGTTCATATGCTTGAGCCAGCTACGCTCTCGGCATTCGCAGAAAGCCTGCAAAAGGCAGGAACTCGCACGCTTGAGGCAGCAACTGCTTGGCATTGCGCAGAAAGCCTGCAAAAGTGCAGTTTTTTACGCGTTGAGAGGTTGGGAGCGGAAAATTCCTGCATTTGTGCAGGCTTTTCCACCGAGCACGTGGGATCAGGCTCATTTCGTCGGAAATTCCTGCACTTTTGCAGGCTTTTCGCCAAAATGAGCCATTTTCGTAGAGAAAACCTGCACTTTTGCAGGTTTTTCTCCCCGGGCTTGGCCTACCAAGCCGACTTATGCCCTCCGCCGAGCAGCGCCGCAACCTGTGCAGGGGGATTTCGCACCACGCGCAGCTCCCATCCCAGCCGGTGTAAGCGTCGTATGACGGTGGTCAACCAAGGCGCCCATTAGGAAAGCCATTGCGCCCATCTCGGCACCACCGTCTTTGAACGGCCAAAGAACGAGCCGTGCAAAAACATCCTTGACGGCGGTAGGGGATTGTTCATGACATCGGGACGCCGATGTTCATCACCTATTTATACAAAAAGGCTGTTCCGCAAGCAGATTGCTCTGCACCTGGGACAGCCTTTCCTTCATTAATTACTAAGGTGGGGGCTACAGGCAAAGCCGGCTGGCATTGCTCAAGAACAAACTGTTGCCATAATTCTATCGTTCGCCCAAAATAAAAATCGCCCTTCACCAAGCCGTTTTGGCCGTGTGGAGGGCGATTTTGCGAATCCAATCTATTTTTTTCCGGATACGTCGATCCGATTCAATGCACGCTGTAAAGCCGCTTCCGCTCTTTTGAAATCAACGTGCGCCTGTTTCGTGTCGGCAAGACGTTGCTGCGCGCGCTCTTTGGCAGCTTTCGCACGATCTACATCGATTTGCTCCGGCAGCTCGGCGCTTTCCGCCAAAATAACCACCTTATCCTTGCGCACTTCCATGAAACCGCCGTTTACTGCGATAAACTGGTCTTTTGCTCCTTGTTTTTTCACAGTAACGTAGGCGATCTTCAACGGAGTTACAAGTGGAATGTGATTAGGCAGAATTCCAAGCTCCCCTTGAACGCCTTTTGCGACAATCATGTTCACTTGTTCAGCATACACTTTGCGCTCGGGCGTTACGATTTCCAGCAGGAATGTGCTCACTTGGACTCCCCCTTCTTCGAGTTTTGCTTCGAAAGCATAAAGCTAGGCGTTACAGCGTTTTCGCTTTCTCGATAGCGTCCTCGATTGTGCCAACGTTGTGGAACGCCGGTTCAGGAAGGTCATCGTGCTTGCCTTCAAGAATTTCTTTGAAGCTGCGGATTGTCTCTTTAAGCGGCACGTAAATGCCCGGGAATCCGTTGAATGGCTCTGCCACGTGAAGCGGTTGGGACAAGAACAGACGGAGACGACGGGCGCGGAGTACGATCAGCTTGTCTTCGTCGGACAGCTCATCCATACCCAGGATCGCGATGATATCCAAAAGCTCTTTGTAGCGCTGCAAAATTTGCTTAACGCCTTGAGCTACTTTGTAATGTTCTTCGCCGAGAGTTTCCGGCGTCAAAATACGGGAAGAAGAAGCAAGCGGATCCACCGCAGGGAAAATACCCGCTGCCGCGATGCTGCGCTCCAGGTTCGTCGTTGCGTCCAAGTGGGCGAACGCAGTTGCCGGCGCCGGGTCCGTATAGTCATCCGCAGGAACGTAAATCGCTTGAATCGAAGTTACGGAACCTTTTTTCGTGGATGTAATACGCTCTTGCAATTGACCCATCTCAGTTGCCAGCGTAGGCTGGTAACCTACCGCGGACGGCATACGTCCGAGCAAGGCGGAAACCTCGGAACCTGCTTGGGTAAAGCGGAAAATGTTGTCGATGAACAGAAGAACGTCTCTTCCTTCTTCGTCACGGAAATATTCGGCCATGGTCAGACCGGACAATGCTACGCGAAGACGCGCGCCTGGCGGCTCGTTCATTTGACCGAAAACCATCGCCGTTTTGGCGATAACGCCGGAATCGCTCATCTCGTGATACAAGTCGTTACCTTCACGCGTTCTTTCGCCTACACCGGCGAATACGGAAATACCGCCGTGTTCTTGCGCGATATTGTGAATCAGCTCTTGCATCGTTACGGTTTTACCTACGCCCGCACCGCCGAAGAGACCGATTTTACCACCTTTTGCGTAAGGAGCCATCAAGTCGATTACTTTGATCCCTGTTTCCAGGATCTCAGCTTTGGTCGACAAGTTTTCAAATGAAGGTGCTGCTTTATGAATCGGGCTTGTCAATGTACGGTCTACAGTTTCATTACCGTCAATCGGATCGCCCAATACGTTGAATACACGGCCAAGTGTAGCTGCGCCTACCGGTACAGTAATAGCTGCACCTGTATCTGTAGCTTCAGCTCCACGAACAAGACCGTCCGTCGAGGACATCGCTACGCAGCGAACCAGGTTGTCACCAAGGTGAACAGCCGCTTCAACCGTCATGGTCTTTTGTTGTCCGCCTTCGGTTTTACTAATTTTGATAGCATTTAGAATTTCAGGGAGTTGCCCGCGCTCGAACTCGATATCGACGACAGGCCCTGTAATATTCACAACGCGCCCTTTGCTCATGGTTTCCCTCCTAAGAGTCTTCCGTTAGGAAAACTGACTTCGTAAGCATAATCTGAGCTTTGCTTTAGCAAAGCTAACTTCGTAAGCATTTTATCCGAACTCTGCTTGCGCAGAGCTTTATGAACTTTTACGCGTTCGCATTGGCCCCGGCGACAATCTCCGAAATTTCTTGCGTAATCGAAGCTTGACGCGCACGGTTGTAAGCGAGCGTATAGGAACTGATCATTTTCGTTGCATTTTTCGTCGCGCTGTTCATGGCTGTCATTCTCGACCCGAACTCACTCGCTTTTCCTTCCAAGACCGCGCTGTAGATGAGCGTTTCCGCGTATTTGGGAAGCAGAACTTCCAGTACGCCTTCCGGTGATGGCTCATACTCGTAGCTTGCTGCGGACACTCCGGACACATCCTCCATCGGAAGAAGGCGGACCATGGTCGGAATTTGAGTAATCGCGTTTTTAAACTGGTTATACACCAGGAACAGTTGATCGTAAGAGCCGTTCTCAAAGTTGGCTACCGCCGCAGCGGCTACCGATTTGATATCCGAAAAAGTCGGGGAATCGGGAAGACCCGTCACTTCTTGTACAATCGGAATCTGCCGTTTGGAGAAGAAGTTGCTGCCTTTACGGCCGATTACAAAAACCGAATATTCGGACGTGGACTTGTGCCGCTCACGAATCTCCGACATAACCTTCCGCAGCACGTTAGCGTTGTAACCGCCTGCCAGACCGCGGTCGGAGGTGATTACCAAATAGCCGGTTTTCTTCACTTCACGCGCTTGAAGCATCGGGTGCTTAACGCCTTTGGTCCCTGCGGCGATGCTCCCGACCACTTCCTTCAGCTTGTCGGAGTAAGGGCGAGCCGCTTCCGCCGCTTGCTGAGCTCTTCTCAAATTCGCTGCAGCCACCATCTCCATCGCTCTGGTGATCTGCTTCGTGTTTTGAGTGGATTTGATCTGGCGCTTAATCTCGCGCATTCCTTTTGCCATACCTGCTCACCTCTCTTTTGAGGCTTTGAAAAGCCTTCATTCGAAAACCCGACTCAGGCGACAAGGCCCGATTTCAGGCTTAACATGGAGTACCTGGGCTTCCCGCGAAAGAAAAGCTCAGGTACGCATGATTTATTCAGAAACCGCGAAGCTCTTTTTGAATTGCTGAATCGCATCTGCCAAAGCTTTGTCGTTATCCGCAGTTAAATCTTTCGTATCGCGGATGCTTTGCAGAATTTCCGGACGGTTGGAATCCAGGTAAGCCAGGAATTGCGCTTCAAAACGGGTCACGTCTTGTACCGGAAGGTCGTCCAGGTGCCCTTTAACGACCGAGTACAGGGAAGCAACTTGCTTCTCGAGCGAAAGCGGCTGGTGCACGCCTTGCTTCAAGATTTCAAGTGTCCGAACACCGCGGTCCAAACGAGCTTTAGTCGCTCTATCCAAATCGGAGCCGAACGCTGCGAATGCAGCAAGCTCGCGATATTGAGCCAAGTCCACACGCAGTGTACCGGCAACTTTTTTCATCGCTTTCGTTTGAGCGGAGCCCCCTACCCGGGATACGGAGTTACCAACGTTAACCGCTGGACGCTGACCGGAGTAGAACAGGTCTGACTCAAGGAAGATTTGTCCGTCCGTAATCGAAATTACGTTCGTAGGAATATAAGCGGAGATATCGCCCGCTTGCGTCTCGATGAATGGCAATGCGGTAATCGAACCGCCGCCCAGTTCATCGTTCAGCTTCGCAGCGCGCTCAAGCAGACGGGAATGCAGGTAGAATACGTCACCTGGGTAAGCTTCCCGGCCCGGAGGACGGCGGAGCAAGAGGGACAACTCGCGGTATGCAGCCGCTTGTTTGGAAAGGTCATCATAAACGATCAGTACGTGATCGCCTTTGTACATGAAGTACTCGCCCATTGCGCAGCCAGAATAAGGTGCCAGCCACAGCATTGGGGACGGCTCGGAAGCCGAAGCGGTAACAACGATCGTGTAGTCTAATGCGCCGGCAGCGCGAAGGGTTTCAACAACGCCTACGACTGTCGATTGTTTTTGCCCGATTGCAACGTAGATACATTTCACTCCGTTGCCTTTTTGGTTGATGATCGCGTCGATCGCGATTGCCGTTTTACCGGTTTGGCGGTCGCCGATGATCAATTCGCGCTGTCCGCGTCCGACTGGAACCATCGCGTCGATCGCTTTGATACCCGTTTGCATCGGCTCATGAACGGATTTACGCGCCATTACGCCTGGAGCCATATTCTCTACAGGACGGAATTCCGTTGTGTTGACCGGACCTTTGCCGTCCACCGGTTGACCCAACGAGTTCACGACACGGCCAAGAAGCTCTTCGCCTACAGGCACTTCCATGATGCGGCCCGTGCGTTTCACTTGGTCGCCTTCGCGGATGTCCGTGTAAGGTCCGAGAATAACGATACCTACGTTGCTTTCCTCAAGGTTGAACGCGTAGCCCAGAACGCCGTTTGGAAACTCAAGCAGCTCGCCTGCCATTACGTTTTCCAATCCGTGAGCACGAGCGATACCGTCACCTACTTGAATGACTGTACCTACATCAACCACTTGCATATCGGATTTATAATTCTCGATCTGTTGTTTAATCAATGTGCTGATTTCTTCAGGTTTGATACTCAACGAACTTCACCCCTATTCTTACAGTGCTTGTGCTTTAAAGACCTTTATTAAACTAACGATTTGGCAAGACGGTCAAGCTTTCCTGCGATGCTTCCATCATATAAACGGTCGCCGATTCTCACTTGGATGCCGCCGACGAGCTTAGGCTCCACGACATTCGCAACGCGAATCGTTTTTCCAGTAATCTTGCTGAATTGAGCCGCAATTTCCACTTGTTGGGCGTCCGTCAAGCTTGCTGCCGAGTACACGGTTGCGTTCGCTTGCCCGAGAGCTTCATTAGCAATCTTCACATATTCGACCGCCAAAGCAGACAAAATCGCCGCCCGGCCTTTATCGATCAAGACTTGCAGCGTGTTCCACACCGGTTCGGAAACTTTGCCTTCGAAAATCTGTTTCAGCAAATCCGTTTTCACGGAAGCTCCGATATTCGGATGGCCGAGGAACTTCTGCAGATCCGCATTGTCCTTAACCGCATTGACTACAGATTTCAGCTCTTCTTCCACTTGGGAGATCAGGTTCTTCTCCTTCGCCACTTCGAACAGAGCTTTGGCATAACGCTTCGCTACGACGATGTCACTCATACGTTGCCTCCTACCTCTTTGAGGTAATGCTCAACCAATTCTTCCTGTGACTTTTCGTCGATTTGCTTTTCGATAATTTTGGAAGCGATCAGAACGGACATCGCACCCACTTGGCTGCGAAGAGCCGCAACCGCTTTGTTTTTCTCGTTCTCGATATCTTTCAGCGCTTCGTCTTTCAGACGGCTCGCTTCGGCTTGTGCAGCGTGGATAATCTCATCCGCTTGTTTGGAGCCTGTTTGTTTCGCTTGCTCGATAATGTCGTAGGCTTCCTTGCGGGTTTGCTGAAGGGCTTGTTTTTGCTCCTCTAGCAGTTGCTCGGCTTGCTTGCG
This sequence comes from Paenibacillus sp. sgz302190, assembly GCF_059820445.1. Lineage (NCBI taxonomy): Bacteria > Bacillati > Bacillota > Bacilli > Caryophanales > Paenibacillaceae > Paenibacillus > Paenibacillus sp. sgz302190. Next base: position 24,030 of record NZ_JBZYAO010000042.1, on the reverse strand, counting down.
GCTGTTTTCGGCCGTTTGAATTTGATCTTTCACCAGTTGTCTGCGTTTTTCCATCATCCCAAACAGAGGACCGAACGCAAATTTGGAGAGCAGCAAATACAAAATCAAAAACGCGATGATCTGTATAAAAAATGTGGACCATTCAATATGCAAGTAACGTCACTCCCTTCTGATAACGTGGGCAAAACGAAGGCGTGGAGGCTAAATGGCCATCCCCGCCAAACGAATTCTTAAGCACGGCCCATGAAGATAAATGCAAGAACCAGCGCAACGACCGGCATTGCCTCTACCAGACCGACCCCGATGAACATTGTAGTTTGAAGCGTACCGCGAAGTTCCGGTTGACGGGAAATACCTTCCAGTGCACGACCTACGATCAAACCGTTACCAATACCTGCACCAAGTGCCCCTAAACCAAATACAATACCTGCTGCGACTAATGCTAAAGCTCCCATTGAGAAAATCCTCCCTTAAATTGAGTAGTTTTTTATATAAAATGACTCGAGACTTCCCGAGGTAAGTCTTGCTGTTAATGCTCTTCTTCGTGAACGAGCGTTTGCGAGATGTAAACCATCGTCAGCATCGTAAATACGAATGCTTGAATCGCGCCTACGAACACACTGAAGCCCTGCCATACAAAGAGCGGCGCAATTCCAAACCAGCCTGCCCCGATGATGACAGATATCATAATTTCACCCGCATAAATGTTACCGTATAGCCGGAATGCAAGCGTAAGCGGCTTGGATACGACTTCAATCAAATGAAGGATCAGCATAGCCCCTTTGTACTCAAAGTAATGCGCGAAATAATGCTTCGTGTTGCGGGTTATCCCTAAGTAATGGCTCAAGAAGATAACGATAACGGTAAGCGCTCCGGTAACCGCAATGTCCGCTGTCGGAGACTTCCACCAGGAGACGTGATCCTCGGTAACAATCGAGAACGGAAGCCCCAGCATGTTGCCGATAAAGATATACATGATCAGCGACAGCCCCAGCGCAATAAACGGCTTGCCGTGCTTGGAACCGATCGTGCTTCCGATGATGCCTTCCACAAACTCGATGGCCCATTCCAAAAAGTTTTGCAATTTCGATGGATTCTGAACCGATGCTTTGCTGGCTCCGGCAATCGCAAGAATTAAGACAATAATGCTCGTAACTCCGATCATCAACAGCGCAGACGCATCGAAATGAATGCCCAACCATTCAAACCCCGGTGCATGATGTTCCATGTTTTCCATTTTCACCCCTTTCAACGATTGAAATTACTTCCCTGACCTCTTAATAGAAATAATACCCAATACGATTGTTGCCAATTGTGCGAAAAAGTATCCGACCACCGTCGTGGGTAATGCGACATGTTCCGGATATCGAATTGCGATAACTCCAGCCAAAGCTGCTATTGCCGCCCTTGTCAAAAAGCCGATAGGCCCTTTGCGCCCCTTCTTTTCAACTACAGTTTCCGTCAGCTTGCGGATTTTCCAGGCCAAGTATCTTGCATTGATCATGCTGGCCAAGGAGCCGAGCATCAATCCCGCAATGTAGGCTCTGTAATCCACGAGAAGGGCCCAAGCAGCCAAGCAAAAGGATAAGAAGAAGAGAAACACATTTTGAACCGTTTTCAGATGGGCTGAAAATTCATCCATCATAGCCCTCCGTACTGCTTTATCATGAAGTAAATGCTGACGACGCCAGCCGCTAGTCCAAGCAAAAATCCGGCAAGCAACCAGAGCTGTCCCCCAAGCATGTGACTCAGCCATTCGCCAAACCAATACCCGGCCAATAAACATACGACAAGATCGACACCGATTGCAGTGGTTAAGGCGGCTGCCCGCCACGGATTATCTTTGGGATCTGGCTTATTCATCGCATCCTCCTGGGAGCTTTCCGTTCGGAAAGCTTGCCTCGTAAGCCTAGGCTGAATCCTCATATATTGTATCGAAGCCATGCAAGGTTTGTCAATTGAAGTAACTTCTTGTGTTTCTTTCGCCAGAACGACCCAGAGCCTTGCGGCTCTAGGGTTTGCCGATTTTCAAACCGAACAGTTCAACTGTACGCTGTAACGTTTGTCATCATTTTGTCACGGTTGAAAAGGCGCCGGACGGTCGGAAGCTAGGCCAAAATGGTGCAGAATGGCCTGAACGATGCGCTGGGACGCTTTTCCATCCCCGTAAGGATTGGCCGCCTGGCTCATTTTATTGTACAAAGCGGCGTCTGTGAGCAGGGCTCTGGCACGCTCGTAAACCTGCTCCTCGTCCGTGCCGACAAGCTCCAAAGTGCCTGCGTCAATGCCTTCCGGACGCTCCGTCGTTTCGCGCAGCACCAGGGCCGGCACCCCGAATGATGGCGCTTCTTCCTGAATCCCTCCGGAGTCGGTAAGGATCATGTGCGTATGCGGATAAAAATTGTGCAATTCAAACACGTCAAGAGGCTCGATCAGCTTGATTCTCGGATGGTCGCCCAAAATTTCGTGGGCGGGCTCCTTCACGGCCGGACTCGGATGCACCGGATACACGATGGCGATGTCCGTGAACTCGTCGGCAATCCGCCGCACGGCGCGGAAAATTTGACGATGCGGTTCCCCCTGGGACTCCCTGCGGTGCGCCGTCATCAGAATCAGCTTGCGGCCGGCCGCCCATTCCAGAATCGGATGCTGAAAATCTTTTTGCACCGTGTATTGGAACACATCCGTTACGGTATTCCCCGTTATGTAGATGCGCTCTTCGGGCTTGTTCTCTTTGCGCAGGCTACTCGCCGACAAATCCGTCGGGGCAAAATGAAGATCGGAGAGAACGCCGGTCAACTGCCGGTTCATTTCTTCCGGATACGGCGACATTTTGTTCCACGTCCGCAGTCCCGCTTCCACATGGCCCACCTGAATTTGTTGGAGGAACGCGGCGTAGCTGCCGAGGAACGTAGTCAGAGTGTCGCCATGGACAAGGATCAGATCCGGCTTCGCCTCCCGGAAAACAGGCTCCAGCCCTTGCAGAACGCGGATCGTAATCTCGTTCAACGTTTGCCGGTCTTTCATCACGTTCAAATCGTAGTCGGGCTTGATTTTGAAAAGATCCAGCACTTGATCCAGAATCTCGCGGTGCTGCGCCGTTACGCACACGAGCGATTCGATATGTTCCGGATGCTTCTGCAGCTCCAGAACGAGCGGAGCCATTTTGATAGCCTCAGGTCTGGTGCCAAAAATCGTAATGACTTTCAAGCGTTTCATCGGTCTCTGTCTCCCTTTTGCTTATTTAGTCCCGAACAACCGGTCGCCTGCGTCTCCCAAGCCAGGCACGATGTAGCCGTGATCGTTCAAATAATCATCGACGGCGGCCACATAAATATCGACGTTCGGATGTTCGTTTTGCACGGCTTTAATCCCTTCCGGCGCCGCAATCAGGCACATCAGCTTGATTTGGGTGCAGCCTCTGCGCTTCAACACGTCGATAGCCGCATTGGCCGACCCGCCAGTAGCCAGCATCGGATCGATCACGATCAGCTCCCGCTCCTGGACGTCCGTCGGAAGCTTCACATAGTATTCGACAGGTTGAAGCGTATCCGGATCACGATAAAGTCCGATATGTCCGACTTTCGCCGCAGGAATCAGCTTGAGAATGCCGTCCACCATCCCGAGACCCGCCCGCAAAATCGGAATAAGACCGAGCATCCTCCCGGAAATGATGCGGCAATCGGCAGTCGTAACAGGCGTCTTCACTTGAATATGTTCAAGCGGAATATCTCTAGTAATCTCATAAGCCATTAAAGTGGCCACTTCATCAACGAGTTCGCGAAAATCTTTTGTTTTCGTATTTTCATCACGAATGTAGGTAAGTTTGTGTTGAATAAGCGGATGATCGCAGATGAATACTTTTCCCATGGGTTTCCTCCTAAGCGTTTTGCACGGCAAAACCTGCTTTGTAAGCGCGTATATCGACAATTACGCAAATCTTGTCTATTATATCATATGTTATCCAACTTATCTTCTGAAAAACCATTGGAACATTTCACAAATTTAATAAAAGAAAACAGGCAATTCGTCCCCCGCCGAGCTTCCGGTTCGGGTTGCGGTGCTGGCGTGGGCCGCGTTACTCCCTCCACCGGTTGCGGTGCTGGAGTGGAGGGCACAAGGCGGCTTGGCAGAGAAAATGCCTGCAAAAATGCAGGTTTTTTCCGCATAAATGGTTCGTTTTGGCGAAAAGCCTGCGAAAGTGCAGGAATTTTCGATAAAAATGAACCAGAGCCCCTGTTCGCGGCGAAAAGCCTGCACAATTGCAGGAATTTTTCGTCACCGGCGTTTCTACCGAGCAAAAACTGTACTTTTGCAGGTTTTCCTCATACTAACAAGCAGATTGTGCGACCGGCTCTGGCGTGCAGGTTTCCGGGCATCATCAAAGAGCAAGTAGACCCGATTATTTTCATTCTTTAGGGTGACTTCTACGGCGTCCTGAGGGTTTGGGCAGGTTTTGCGGAGCACTCCGCCCCCGTAAACTTAAAAAAACCGACCCCGGCATCATCCGGAGTCGGTCGTTGCAGATCAAAATCAATTAATAGCTCAAACCTGGATAAAGCGGATATTGCGCCGTCAAATCCTTCACGATGCCGCGAGCTTGTTCGAGCGTCGCTTCGTCTTTAGGATTTTTAAGCGTAAGCGCGATGACTTTCGCGATCGTTTTCATCGCTTCTTCGCCCATGCCGCGGGAAGTCGCCGCAGGCGTGCCAACGCGGATGCCGCTTGTGATGAACGGGCTTGTCGGATCGAAAGGAATGGCATTTTTGTTCGCCGTAATGCCGATTTCGTCCAAAACATGCTCCGCGTCTTTACCGGTAATGTTCAGGCTGCGCAGATCGATCAGCATCAAATGGTTGTCGGTTCCGCCGGAAACGAGCTCGATGCCTTCCGCTTGCAGAGCTTCGGCCAGCGTTTTCGCGTTGTTGATGACGTTTTGCGCGTAAGTTTTGAATTCAGGCTGCAGCGCTTCGCCGAAAGATACGGCTTTTGCCGCGATCGTGTGCATCAAAGGTCCGCCCTGGGTGCCCGGGAATACGGCTTTGTCAATGGCGGCCGCCCACGACTTGCGGGTCAATATCATGCCGCCGCGGGGACCGCGAAGCGTTTTGTGCGTCGTAGTCGTTACGAAATGGGCGTGCGGCACCGGATTCGGATGCAAGCCTGCGGCAATCAGACCGGCGATGTGCGCCATGTCTACGAAGAACAATGCGCCTACGTCGTTCGCGATGGAAGCCAGCGCTTCAAAATCGATAATGCGCGAATATGCGCTCGCGCCGGCAACGAGCATGCGTGGCTTATGCTTGAATGCCGCTTTGCGGACTTCGTCGTAATCGATGCGGCCGTCTTTTTCGCTGACGCCGTAAGCGACGAAATTGTACAAAATGCCGGAAGCGTTCACCGGGCTGCCGTGCGTCAAATGACCGCCATGTGCCAGGTTCATGCCGAGAACAGTGTCTCCATGACTCAATGCGGCCAAATAAACGGCCATGTTCGCTTGCGCGCCTGAATGAGGCTGTACGTTCGCATGCTCGGCGCCAAACAGCTCTTTGGCGCGGTCGCGCGCGATATCTTCCACGATATCGACGTATTCACAGCCGCCGTAGTATCTTTTGCCCGGATAGCCTTCCGCGTATTTGTTCGTCAGAACCGTACCCATAGCTTCCATAACGGCTTCGCTGACGATGTTTTCGGATGCGATAAGCTCGATTTTGTCGCGTTGACGGCCCAGTTCCAAGTTCATCGCTTCTGCGATTTTCGGATCTTGCTTGCTTAAAAAGTTAGTAGACATGTTCAGTTCCTCCCTGGTCTTCTTTGTATTTAAACGTACAAACGCAGCGAAACTAACAATCCGCTTTCGGAGACGCGGCAGCGTACTGTTGTTCGGCTGTCTCCTCCGAGTACACAGCCCGCATGCCGCCGATCAACTTCGGCCGCGTGTAAGCCATAGTCACATAGGCGTGGCCGATATTCCGCACCGGCGGACGAACCGGCACCGCGACACGGCGAAGGTGCATGCCGATGAGCGTGCTGCCGATATCGATCCCGGCGTGAGCCTCAATCGTCTCGACGACTACGGGCCGGGCAAAATGGCGGTACGCATAGGACGCCATCGCGCCCCCGGCTTTCGGCACCGGAATGACGGACACCGGCTCCAGACGGGGATACAGCGCGAGCACGTCTTCCTCCAGCACGAGCGCGCGGTTCAGATGCTCGCAGCATTGAAATGCCGCGTGCAGCCCGAATTCCCGGCACACGCGCCCGGCCGCTTGAAAGATCGGCTCCGCCGCGTCCAGCGTCCCGGATGTGCCGATGCGATGCCCGAGTATTTCGCTCGTGCTGGTGCCGATGACAAGCAGCTGTCCGGGCTTCAACCCCCCCGCCTGAACCAGCTCACGCAGATTGGCTTCAACGGCTTCAGCAATCGTAGGCAGAATGGAATCAGTCATCGGATTCCCTCCCGCGGCTTACGGATGAAGCGCGAAGCGCTCTTCGATCTTTTGAACTTTACCGATGCGGTTCTGGTGGCGAACGCCTTGCGAAAATTCCGTTTCCAGCCAAATTTTCACGATTTCTTCGGCAACGCCAGGCCCGATGACGCGCTCGCCCATAGCCAATACGTTCGTATCGTTATGCTCGCGGGTCGCTTTGGCGGAGAACAGATCGTGAACGAGCGCGCAGCGGATTCCGGGAACTTTGTTGGCGGCAATCGACATGCCGATGCCTGTCCCGCAAATCAGGATGCCTTTATCCACTTCCCCGGCAACTACTTTCTCGCATACTTCCAGCGCATAATCCGGGTAATCGACGGAATCCGCGCAGCTGCAGCCGAGATCCAAAACCTGGTGGCCTAATGATTCGATAAAAGGAATGATGACATCTTTCAAACGATACCCTGCATGATCCGCACCCAATGCAATTTTCATCGGTAAACGCTCCTTTAAAATTCATTTGTCCTTCCTATTATAGCCCATTACCCACCGGAAAACGAAAAAAAGAGCAGGACACGCGAAAGTACGCGCGTTGCTCTTTTGCCCAGGCGACCGGCCGTATAACCCGATGCTCCATTGTGGTTAACCCCACTCGTCGCCAGTTACATCGAGTCTCAATCAATACATCTATTTTATCGCATTCCGACGTGCCTGTAAAGGTGATATCCGCGGGGCGGGTTCGCGCAGGCAAGGCAAGCCGATTCCGCCGGATCCGCTCCAAACCCGCTTTTCTGGGAATCAGTCCTAAGGGCCCAGCAAATTCGATCCGTTCTGCCGCTCGCGCAGCTTTTGCACCAGCTTATCCAGACATTGTCCGATTTCCTCGGCCGTTGCCCGGTAAATGTCTATGGAACCGCCGAACGGGTCGGAAATATCGTAATCGGGAATGCTTCTTTCCAGCTGCAAATACCGGCTTCTTTCCTCGGATGAAACCGTCTGAGCCAGCGCTTGTTTGAGCTGAATCTCGGCTGTAAGCCGTTCCCGCTCCTCCAGCGCGCGCAGCACGTCCGGGCTATCCTCCACGTACTCCTTGAGCGTATAAATTTTATCTACGGCATCCGGAAAACGCTGAACAACCGAACGCTTGTGGCCGACCGTCATCGTCAAAATCAAATCCGCCCACTGCACCTCGGCCTGCCCAATAAAAAGAGAGCTGATCTTGTCCCGGAAACCCGCTTCTTTCAAAATCGCGTCGCTGTTGTGAGAAATGGCCCCTCCCGTAACAGCGGATACGCCGGCGGAACGGACCTCGGCCGCTAGCCCTTCTTTTTGCACCTTGACCCGCAGCAAGCCCTCGGCCAATGGACTGCGGCACGTATTTCCCGTACAGACAAAAAGTATTCGCAACATGATCCCCTCCTCCCCTTTATTGTATCACAGCAAAAATTTGATCCCAAATGCGAGCAAAATCAACCCGCCAAACGCCTCGCCGTACTCGCCGACCCAGTGTCCGACGCGTCTGCCTACGAGCAGGCCGCCAATCGACATCAGCGCTCCGAAGGCGCCGAATACAAGCACCGTCAGCACGATATCCGTAGCGAACATTCCCAGCGATACCCCCACCGAGAAAGAGTCTATACTTACGCTGAGCGCGAAAATAATAAGCCCCCACAAAGTACGGTGGTCGAAAGAGACGGCTTCCCCGCCGCGAAGCGAGCTGTATATCATATGGCACCCCAGCAAAGCCAGCAGGCAGCCCCCCGCAGCAGTAGCGACATGTCCCAGAAGAGAGCTGACGTAGTGCCCCATGAACATCCCCATTAAAGGCATAATAATATGGAAAATGCCGATAACGACGCTGATTTTGAGAATGTCGAGCAAGCGGACGCCCCTCATACCGATCCCTATCCCCAGGGAAAAAGCATCTAGTCCTAATGCAATCGCCATAATGATGATGGTAAGTAGCTGCCCAAGTGCAAAGGATGATGCGAGCATGCTGCAGTCCCCCTGTCCACGGTTTCTTTCCCAAGATATGCGGACAAACCGGGAATCATGCCAGCTATACTCGAACAAGCCGATGACCGGCCGCTTTGCGCAGACGATTCATAATCGCCTGGCCGATGCCGTCCTCCGGACAAGCCTCGGCATTAATATAACCAATGCCCTCTTCGTCAAAACGCCGCAAAGCGGCGTAAAGCTCCCGGGCGACCGTCTCTGGGCGAGACAAGCTGCCGCAGGCAATTACGAGATCGGCGCGATACTTTCCCGCATTTTCCTCATAGGTGAGGACGCCTGTCGACTCTCCCCGCTCCCGGGCAGCATCGATATCGCGCTGAATCCAGGCCGCCACATCATCCGGTGCGGCCCCTTGAACAATTTGCATACGGCCCTTCGGAGCGTAATGCGTGTATTTCATCCCCGGCGAACGCGGCGCTTCCGCTTCTTCGCTCCATGCTTCCTTCGCCGGTTCGTGCACTTGCACATCCGGCAGAACCGCCCGCAGCTGTTCCGCCGTCACGCCCCCCGGACGAAGAATGTACAGTTCGTTATCGACGATCTCGATAACCGTCGATTCCACCCCGACTCCCGTAGGCCCACCATCCAGCAAGCCGCCGATCCGGCCGTCCAGATCCTCCTTGACGTGGGATGCGGCGGTAGGGCTCGGTCTGCCCGAGCTGTTTGCGCTAGGAGCCGCAACAGGGCACCCGGCTTCCCGGAGCAGACGCAGCGCGACGGGATGGTCGGGAATCCGCACGCCCACCGTAGCAAGTCCCGCCGTCACAAGCGGCGAAATGCCGCCCGCTTCCACAGGCAGCACGATCGTTAGCGGTCCCGGCCAAAATGCCTCCATCAACAACCGGTGCCCGTAGGTGACGGCTGAATCCGCTACGAGGTTATCCAACTGCCGGATATCTGCAATATGAACGATCAACGGATTATCCGACGGGCGGCCTTTGGCTTGGAAAATACGCGCCACCGCTTCCGAGCTCGTAGCATCCGCGCCAAGCCCGTACACCGTTTCCGTCGGAAAAGCTACGGTGTCGCCGTCTCTAAGCAGCCGTGCGGCTTCGGCAATCGCGGCCTGTTCCTCCCGCGGCCCGCCGTCCGCATCCAATTTCCAATATATAGTCACATTAAGTTCCATCCTTACTGCGTGTTGTTCCGCCCATTTTCCGGCATCGGCATAAGATTTCGCCGCAACTTCCGATCAGCCGGGATCAGCTTGATCACTTGATCAGCCAAACCAGGATGCCGCTTTTTTGAGCATTTCCCATAAGAAAAATTTAACTTCCGGTTTCTGTTCTCCGGCCGAAGCCGACTTACCGTCAGGTGTATCGCCCGCACCGGCCTTTACCGCCGGTTTGCCGGCGGCCTGGCTTTTATCGGCAGCTTTGGCGGACGGCGCCTCTTTGCCGGAAGCGGCCTTCGCATCCGCGGGCTCCGTCTTGGCCACAACCTCGGCCGTAGTCGCCACCGCTTCTCCCGACACCGAGTCGACGAAGCACAGCGGAGGAAACAGCACGCACCACCAATTCTGCCCCTGTCCGCTGCCGATCGTCACGCGCAGCGCTTCGTAATCACCGGCCGGATAAACCGTATTGCCGTACAATTTCGTAGGAAAAGGGACGACGCCCAGCTCTACCGTATGCGAATAATCGTAGCCGCGCTCCCGGATCATCCGGCCGACCAATGCGTCGAATTCCGGCAAATGCGCCCTCACGACGGCTCTGGCCTCGTCCAGCGTATGCGGACCGACGACCCACTCCTGCATGCGGGCGATGATCGCATCGCGAATCTCGCGTTTGAGCGCCTGATCCGGCGCAGAGTCGGAATTGGCAAGAATGCGCAGCCGGATCGACTCTTTCGGGATTTCCGACGCCACGACCGCGGCATTCGTGCGATTGCCATCCCAGCTTGCAAGCAATACGATAAGTGCAAAAGCCGTATACCATAAAAATTTATAAGAACGATTCACTCTCTTTACCATCTGGAAAAGCCCCTTTCCCTTCGCTTCTACCAGACAGTATGGGCAAAAATAAAAGGGGCTAAACCTAGCAATCTATTTTATAATTCGATAGAAAAATAGGATGAAAGAGAGAGGAACGGGATGGTCCCTCAATCCCGCTCCGGCGCACGGATCGCCAGAACGTGGCGATCGATGCCCGCGAGATCCGGCACTATGCGGATCTCGTCCCAATCGGCGGCTTCCCGCAGCATAGCCGCCACGTCCTGCGCCTGCCGGATGCCGACCTCGAACCCGACCACGGCCGGGATTCGCGGCAGCAGCGGCAGCTGCCCGATCATGCGGCGGTACAGGTCCAGCCCGTCCGGACCGCCGAACAAAGCCGTGTGCGGCTCATACAGCCGCACCTCGGGCATCAGCGCCGGAAGGTCGCTGTCCGGGATATACGGTGGGTTCGACACCAGTATATCCGGCGCCAGACGGCGCTCGATATAAGGCTCGAGGAGATCGCCCTCGAGCCACTCCACACGCGCGGCCACGCCGTGCCGCCGCGCGTTCGCGCGGGCCATCTCCAGCGCTGCCGCGGAGATGTCGCTGGCCGCCACGCGCCACGCAGGGCGCGCGTGCGCGACCGTCACCGGGATCGCGCCGCTCCCGGTGCCTACGTCCGCAAGGAGCGGCGCGCCTTGCGGGAACAGCCGCGAGCCCTCGTGCAGCACAGCTTCCACGAGGAGCTCGGTCTCCGGCCGCGGAATCAGCACCGCGCCGCTAACGGCAAAAGGAAGGCCGAAAAACTCCTGCTCGCCGGTGATATACTGCACCGGCTCGCCCGCGGCCTTCCTGGCCACGAGCTGGCTCCAGCGGTCCGCCAGCTCCGGCGGCAGCTGCTCCTGCCAGCCCAGGAGCAGTTCGGTCCGGCTCCAGCCCAGCAGGTGCTGGAGCAGCAGCTCGGCGCAGGCGGCGGCTTCCGCCACGCCCTGCGCCGCCAAAAAAGAAGAAGCCTCTGCATAGGCTTCTCTAATCGTCTTCGCAGTCGGCATCACATCGCCTGCTCCCCTTTTTCCAGCAGCTCGGACTGGGATGCGATCGTGAGCGCCGACACGATTTCGTCCATGTCGCCGCCGAGCACGGAATCCAGCCGATGCAGCGTCAAGCCGATCCGGTGATCCGTAATCCGGCTTTGCGGGAAGTTGTAAGTCCGGATGCGCTCGCTGCGGTCCCCGGTGCCGACTTTGCTTTTGCGCTCGCCGGCGTATTTCGCTTCCTCTTCCTCGCGCATCTTGTCGTAAATCCGGGTGCGCAGCACTTGCAGCGCCTTTTCCTTGTTCGAGTTCTGCGATTTGCCGTCCTGGCAAGTCGCCACGATCCCCGTCGGGATGTGCGTCACGCGCACCGCCGACTTGGTCGTGTTGACCGACTGCCCGCCCGCTCCGCTGGAGCAGAACGTATCGACGCGGATATCGTTGTCGCTGATGTCGATCTCCACTTCTTCCGCCTCCGGCATCACGACCACCGTCGAAGTCGACGTGTGAATCCGCCCGCCGGACTCCGTTGTAGGAATGCGCTGCACACGGTGCGCGCCGCTCTCGAACTTCAGCTTGCTGTAGGCGCCTTTGCCGGTGATCATGAAGATGATCTCCTTAAAGCCGCCCAAATCGTTCAAGCTGGCGTCGAGCACTTCGGTCTTCCATCCTTGCCCATCGGCGTAGCGCGTGTACATGCGGTACAAATCCGAAGCGAACAAAGCCGCTTCGTCGCCGCCTGCGGCGCCGCGGATTTCCACGATCACGTTCTTATCGTCGTTGGGGTCCTTCGGCATCATGAGAATTTTGAGCTGTTCCTCCAACTGCGCGGATTGATCCGTAAGTTCATCGATCTCCATTTTGACCATTTCACGCATCTCGTCGTCCAGTTTCTCGTTCTGCATGATTTTGGCTTCTTCGAGCTGTTCCGTCACACTTTTGTATTGAATATAAGCGTCGTACGCTTCCTGCAGATCGGATTGCTCCTTGGAGTACTCTCTGAGCTTCTTCGTATCGCTGGTAACATCAGGATCGCACAGCAGCTCGCTTAATTTCTCATAGCGATCCGCCAGTGCCTGAAGTCGATCTAACATTTCGGATCACTCCTTTTTATCGATTTTCTTTTATTTTAAACGTTAAAGCGGAAATGCATAACATCTCCATCCTGCACGACGTACTCTTTGCCTTCCAGACGAAGCTGGCCTTTTTCCTTCGCTCCGTTCATCGAACCCGCCGCGGTAAGATCATCGTAGGAGACTACTTCCGCGCGGATAAAGCCGCGTTCGAAATCCGAGTGAATCACGCCGGCCGCCTGCGGGGCTTTCATCCCCTTGCGGATCGTCCATGCCCGTACTTCCTGCACGCCGGCCGTAAAATACGTATATAAACCGAGCAGCTTGTAAGCCGCTTTAATCAATCTATTCAAGCCGGACTCCTTAAGTCCCAGCTCTTCGAGGAACATCGCCTTCTCCTCGTCCTCCAGCTCGGCGATTTCCGATTCCACCTTCGCGCTGATCGGCACAACCTCGGCATTTTCCTGAGCGGCAAATTCCTTCACCTTTTGCACGTACGGGTTGTCGTCGGCGGAAGCCACATCTTCCTCGCTCACGTTAGCCGCGTACAGAACCGGCTTCATCGTCAGCAAATGAAGATCGCGCACAATCAGCTTCTCCTCATCGCTCAGATCCAGGCTGCGCGCCGGCTTATCGGCATACAGCGCTTCTTTGATGCGCTCCAGGCATTCCACTTCCGCGACATATTTCTTGTCGCCGCCCTTCAGGTTTTTGCGGGAGCGCTCGATGCGTTTTTCCACCGAATCCAGATCGGCCAAAATCAGTTCGAGGTTAATCGTCTCGATATCGCCGATAGGATCGACTTTTCCGGATACGTGCGTAATATTTTCGTCCACAAAGCAGCGCACGACATGCACGATCGCGTCGACTTCGCGGATATGCGCCAAAAATTTATTTCCCAGACCCTCGCCTTTGCTCGCGCCCTTGACCAGACCCGCAATGTCGACGAATTCGAAGGCGGTCGGGACGATGTTCTTCGGCTCTACGATCTCGACCAGCCGCTGCATTCTTTCGTCCGGCACTTCCACGACTCCGACATTCGGATCGATCGTGCAGAACGGATAATTCGCAGATTCCGCACCCGCCTGTGTAATTGCGTTAAACAAAGTCGATTTGCCCACGTTCGGCAGACCGACCACTCCGCAAGAGAGACCCATTTATATTCACTACTCCTTGATAGTCATTTTGTCAAATTCTTAAATCATTATATATTAGTCCACGCCTAATGTCACTTATCTGAAGAGACTTCCGCAAGCGAAAAAACCGCTTAATTACTCTCAAACTGCCCAAAAACCCCCGCGTCAGAGGCGATAGCCACAATCTGCCTGTCTGAACGATAAAAAAACTGCAAAAATACATGAATTTGCGTCCTTGATAGCTGGCTATGAAGAATTCCTGCAAAAGTGCAGGCTTTTCACCTAACATATGGACTCAGATTTACTTTCAGCGGAAATTCCTGCGCTTTTGCAGGTTTTTCGCCAAAATAGGCCAATTTCTCAAAAAAACCTGCACTTTCGCAGGTTTTCTCCCAGCCAAACTGTCTCCTGTCCAGTTGTATAGTTCCACGACCGACACTGGGAGAGACGCGCGCCCATGACAATTATTTGTCCGTTTCTTGCGGTCCAAGAGCTCCGGCCGGATCGCCGCCGCGGTGCAAACGGTCGTAGAACCAGAGGTAACCAAGCAGGCAAACAGGCAGCGCATATTCGACGCCAAGTATAGCCCAAGTGAGAAATTGATCCATCTTGTGGCTCTGATTGAAGGTCGGCATAAAAAAACACGTCCCGACGGCAACCAGCAGCCAGAGCAGACGAAAATGACTGCGGTGATCCTGTTTCCCGAACAGCCAGCTTGTACAAAATACGCTTAAGTAAAAAGTAGGTATCCATGATAGTGAAAAAATAAATAAATAAAATGAGATAAACAACACCTCGATCCGTTCGATAAACTTGAACTCGATGGCTTTCAGGATGTTGACCACCGGTTCGTTATACTCTTTCACTTCGTAAGGGCTATAGTACACGAAACAGACGATCGTGACGGACAAAAATATGAGCATCGTCAACGTGTTGGATGCAATAACGCCGACGGAAGCCTTTTGCTTGTTCATCAAAAACGGATACATCATCATCGTTGTGCCGAATCCCCCGAAGGCTAAGAATGACGTTTGGTACGCCATGAAAACAGGCCCCCAGCCTTCCTTAAGAACGGGCAGAAGATAGAGCCAGTGGGCGTCCTTGAGCGGAGGCAGGTAGGCAAACGGAATCCACAAGGAAATAAAAAAAACAAGCTCCGCATATCTCCCCGTAATTCGCAGACCGCTGCGCGCAACAACATAAGTGGGGATGAGCAGCAAAAGCATGATGAGAAAGGCCGGTGTTTGCGGCAAAAGCCACTGGTTCGTATAAAGAACGAGCCTTGTAATCCCTGCGTATCCGTAATAAAAGAAATAAAGGGCAAACAGGATGCTCCCCGCCTTGCCCGCCCATTTGCCCATGTACCGCGTCAACAGATCGAGCAAGGTTCCGTCAGGGTATTTTTTCATGATCCGGACCATAATCAGGCTCGCCGATGTCGAGAAGATCCAGCCGATAATAAGAGCGATCCAGCCGTCCGTACCTACCCGCTGAGCCAGTAATTGCGGCAAATCCAACAAACCCACGCCCACTTGAACGCCGGAGCTGATACAAATAAACTGCATGAGCGTGATCTCATTATACGCATATTTTTTCAATATCCATCACCCTCCGGACGGTTTTGAGCGCTGATTGGGGTTCGCCAAACGTTTATTTCACAGGTCCCATAGCTCTTAACGTTACTTTTACCGAAACATGAATGTCCGCCTGGGCCAGCGCCTCGCCCCATTGATCCTGAACCTTCTTATACTGCTGATACTCATACGCACGGGCATAGAGTCCAAGTCCGATCGGATCGATTGCATACTTTTGGAATTTCTTTACAACGGCCTCAAGCTGCTTTTGTATCTTTTCGGAAACGATTTGTTCCAGCTCTTTTCCTTTTTCCTGAACATCGTAAGGAAATAATTTCTCCGTCAGTCCGATTAACATGTTGACGTTCAAATTGAATTGAAATTTGTCCTGACGATAGGCAACTTTCGTTTTCGTCTTTACTTTATCGGCGGAAAAACTAAATTTGTCATTCGCGAACGAATCCGTTGACGTTTCTCCGGGAATCGGCAGCGTCAAGCTGACGGCCTTTTTCGCCCGATTTTGCAATATTCGCAGCAAGACGGTTTCCGAAGAGTCCAGTGAAGCGACATACTTGCCCTTATGATTCAGAAGCGCCGTTCCGCGAAGCGCAACTTCATTCTTATTCAATTCGATTTTGGCAATGCTGGGAGTCATCCCTTTTTCAAACATTTGCCGGTGCAGCTCTTGCACTGTCGTCTTCACCGTTTCCGAACGGGCGTCCTTCGTGTCGACCATCCCCCGCAGCAGTAAAGGCAGCATCGGCTGATCCTTCGGATTCAAATAAATGATCTCGGAAAGAGGTCCGTCGAAATAAAGGACCCTGTCGGCTATCGTATTTTTCGAATCGCGAAAAAGGACGTCCGTCATCGTGAACCAGTCCTCATGCTTCAGAAGGCGTTTGCCGACAACGAATACCTGGTAGTTCTTGCCTGTGAAAACGCCTGACGAATGGGCGTCCTGCCCTGCTCTCGACTCGCGAAACGTTGGCGCTTTAGCTTTGGTTTCCCGGCTCTTCTTCTTGACATTTCTGCTGAACACCGGAAAAGTCGAGTACATGACAGGATTATTGTCCGGATCGAGGTCCAAGCCGAGCGCAAGGGGGAGATTGGCGTCTTCCATATCCAGACGGTCGGAGCATCCCGGCATCATGACGAAGGCTATGGCAATAGCGATAAGCCTGATATACAGTGAACGCTTGATCATAAGCATCTCCTCCACTCAATCGTTCTTGCGCCCTGTCAATCTCCCTATGGCGTCGCAAACTTCACTTCACGGGCCCCATACTTTCCAAAGTGACTTTCACGGATACATGTACGTCCGCTTGGGCGAACGTTTCTCCCCAATAATCTTCCACTTTCTTGTACTGCTTATATTCAAAAGCGTTTGCGTAGATCCCTAAGCCGAACGGATCGATTTTATACTTTTGTATTTTCCTGATGAGGTTCTCGAATTTCTTTTGCAATTGTTCGGCGATCAACTGCTCCAGTTCGGTTCCCTTTCCTCGCATATCGTAAGGAAATAACCGTTCCGTCAGCGCAATAGGCATTTTAATGCTCAAATCGAAACGAAATTTGTCGTCGCGATAGGAGGTCTTGACCTTCGTTTTTATTCTTTCGGAGCTAAAGCTTAACTTGTCCGAATTAAGCGGACCACGCTTCGGATAGCCGGGAATGGATAGCGTCAAGCTGACCGTTTTTTTCGCTTCACTTTGTAATATTTGCATGTAAATGGTTTCTTCCGCATCCAGAGAAGCGACATATTTGCCCGTATGATCAAGGAGGGCCGTTCCTCTCAACTTAATCTCATTATCCATCTGAACTTCAGCAATATAGGGAGTCATCCCCTTCTCATATATTTGCCGGTGCAGCCCCTGCATCGTTGTTTTCACCGTCTCCGATCTCGAACTCTTCGTATCGACCATCCCTTTCACTAATACGGGGAGGAACGGCTGGTCTTTCGGACTCATGAAGATGACTTCAGAGAGAGGACCGTCGTACATAACGACTCTGGAGGTTAACGTATTTTTTGCATCGCGAAAGAAGACATCCATAATCTTGAACCAGCCGGGATGCTGCAAGAGGCGTTTGCCGACAAGGATGACAATAAGCTTTCTGCCCTGAAAAATGCCCGGCGTATAGGCATCCAATTCTCCCCTCCCCTGTCTGACCGTCTGCACAGGTACGCCGAGTTCCTTGCTTTTCTTCTTGGCGCTTCTGCTGAACACAGGCATAACCACAAAGTTAACCTCTTTATTATTCTCATCGAGATCATAGCCCCCCAAAAGCGGGATTGCGGCGTCTTCAAGATCCAGTCGGTCGCTACAGCCCGAGACGATGATAGCCATGACGATAGCCAGCATAAAAATCCGCCGTTTGTTCATAAGTTCTTCCTCCACCGGAACCGGTCATGCATCCACATCAAAATGATTAAAAAAACGGGAAATATGTATTCCACGACAATCCCGATGTAAAGAAGAAATTGTCCCATCCGGTCGTTCTGATTGAATGTGGGCATGTAGAAAAATGTGCCGACAGCAAGCAGCAAACAAATCACACGCAAATGTCCCCGATGATCCTGCTTGCCGAGCAGCCAGCTCGTGCACACTACGCCCAAGTACACGGTCGGAACCCATGCCAAGGAAAACATTAACAAATAAAACGCTATAAACAGCACTTCGATACGTTCCGCAAACTTGAATTCGATTACTTTCAGTACATTGACCCCAGGCTCGTTGTATCCGGTAATTTCGTCCGGGCTGAAATAAACAAAACAAATGATCGTGACGGATAAATGAATGAACAGTGTAATCGTATTGGAAAAGACAATATTCATGGAAGCTTTTTTCTTATTCTGCAAAAACGGGTAGAACATAAACGTCGTTGAAAATCCTATGTAAAAATAGAGCGCTTCCGGTACGCCATGAAAAATAGGCATCCACCCTTCCTTCAGCACGGGAAGCAAATGAAGCCAGTGGGCTTCTTTTAGCGGAAACAAATAAATAAACGGTAACCACAGCGAGAGGAGAAATACAATTTCCGCATATCTTCCCACAACCCGAAGTCCACCTCGAGCAATCACATACGTGGGGATAATCAGCAGCAGCATAAGGAGAAAGGGCGAAGTTTGCTGCAGCAGCCAGGCCTTCGTCATTAATACCGTGTATACGAGCCCTATGTATCCGTAGAAAAAGAGATAGAGAGCAAACAGGATGGCTCCCGCTCTGCCCGCCCATTTGCCCCAGTATTTCGTCAGCAAATCAAGCAAGGTATCATCGGGATTTTTTTGCATAATCCGGATAATGATCAGGCTTGCCGCTATCGTTAAAGCCCAACCAAGGATAAGCGAGATCCAGCCGTCCGTACCCGCCTGTTCGGCCATTATTCTGGGCAGCGCTACAAAAAAAATGCTCACCTGCAAGCCCGAATTGATAAAAATGTACTGTAGGGAGGTAATCGTATGACCCGAATTTTTGCTCATTTATCGTCACCCTTGGAACGGCTGGGACCTTGCCGCATCGGTTGAACCGGCCTCGCGCTGACAGGACGCCTATCCATTTTCCATAACGGCAAGCGAACGAACGCGTCCTTCCAATCGACCAGCCGGATCGGCGCGAGCGGAGTGCTGTAAGGAGTTCCGAGAGATTCCAGCGAAATGAGGTGTCCGACCATCGTCATCATCCCGACAATAATGCCAACGAAGCCGAACATCGAAGCGGCTATCATCATCGCGAAGCGAATCAGCCGAATGGCGGCGACCATATCGTAGTTGGGCAGGATGAAAGAAGCGATGGCGGTAAAAGAAACGACAATAACCATAATATTGTTGATGAGCCCCGCCTGTACGATCGCCTGGCCGATGACGATGCCTCCGACAATGCCGACCGTTTGCCCGACCGGAGCGGGCAGCCGAATTCCCGCTTCCCGCATCATTTCAAGCGTAAGCTCCATAATGACCGCTTCCACGAAAGGAGGGAACGGCACACGTCCTCTGAACTCCCCGATCGTGAGCAGCAATTTGATGGGAATGATCTCAAAGTGGTAAGAAATGACAGCTATGTAGAACGCCGGCAAAAAGACGGCGACAAAGAACGCAAAAAGTCTCAGCAGCCGGATAAAAGTAGCGATCGACCAGCGTGTGCTGTAATCGTCGACGCTCTGAAAAAACGATGTGAACGAGGCCGGACCGACGAGCACGCTCGGAGAACGGTCTACGACAACGACGAATCTTCCCTGCAAAACTTGCGATGCTGCAGCATCCGGCCGTTCCGTCAAAATAAATTGCGGAAACGGAGAATACGGATTATCCTCGATCAGCTCCGCCAACTCGCCGGTATTAATGATCGTGTCGATATTCAGCATCTGAATCCGGTCTTCCAGCTCCTGCAGCACCTCGGGATGCGCGACATCCTCCAGGTATAGAACGGATACGATAGTATGCCCGCGTTGCCCTACTCTTAATTCCTTTATTTTCAATTCGCGGTTGGGAATGTAGCGCCGGATAAGCGCAACGTTCTGAGTGCTCGTTTCAACAAAGCCTTGATGCGCTCCTTTCAGGGACGCCTCAAGCTGCGGATCTGCAATCGCCCGCTGCGGCCAGCCCTGCGTATCGAGAGAATACGACTCCGCCCGTCCGTCGACAAAAAGTATGCTGCGGCCATGCAGAACTGCGACCTCGATTTGCGCCCACGCCTGCAGCGTAATAACCTGACCGATTGTCAAAATAAAATCGCCGTCCGCATCGTCGCTCCCATCGTCGAATTGAAGCGGGCGGAGCACGTTGTTGTTGATCGAGTTTTTATCCACGAGCCCGCTCAGATAAACAAGCGCGGCTTGCTCTCCCGTGCGCTTGATTGTAAATTGCCGTACGATCAGATCGGGAGTTTGCGTAAACAGGTTATGTAAATCGGCGATATTTTGCGATAGGGACGTACCGATGGAGTCGTTATTTTGCTGACGATTGGACCTCTGCGGGGCTGAATGATACTTTCTCCTGCCGAACAAGTTCGAAAAGCGCATCGCTCATCACCTCATTTTTGATGTCTGCTTCTGCTGTTCCATTGAACGATGGTATCAATTATAACCTTGCGAATTGTCCCTAATCTTATGCATAACTTGCGCAAATAGATTGACACTAACTTGCTGCGACGAATCGCCGGCGCCGTGTTTGAATAAAAAAAAGCCCGCGGTTATTGATGCACCGCAGACCGGATATCCATGACTTTTTTCAATTTGATGTCTTGTTTTTGTACGAAGTAGGCCTCGACCTGATTTTTCAAAATAAAGGCCCGCAGCGCATTCGTTTTATTTTCCGGAATTTCAACGTATCGGACTCCGTAATAAAAAAAGCCTGCACCCAAAGCCTCTCTTCGGACGATTTCGGTTACGCAAGATATGGAAAAACCGAGCAGAAGCTCGATTTCGAGCCGCGCGCTATTTTCCAGACTCATATTTTTATCCGCATTCATATTGTTTTCAATCACAAATCCTACGCCGCTCAAGCTGATATTTTTGACGCTAAGGCTGATCGGATGCTCGAAACTTTGCTTGTTTCTCTTATTCTTGTCATGCAGACTGTGCAGCAAGCCGCCCTGAACGACATCGATTCGCGGGTGCTCCCTCTTCTCCGTAAACTTCTTCCGGTTATCGGGCGGATTAATCACGATGATCGAACCCTCGTCTTTGGCCACGACCGACGTCTCAAAAACGAATAGCCCCGATTTGGAATAAACCGTAATCTTGACCTTGTCCCCGAGCCGAAAAACATCGTATTGAGGCAGCTCGATTTCGATAATGTCGCCAAGCACGTACGTTACTATTCCCGTCGCTACAAAATCGCTTTTATCCAGCACCGCTTTGCTGTCAATCAAAATTTCCGCGTCGTTGCCTTCCTTGCTTCCGTAGATTTTGACCAAATCCATCTTTCTCTCCCTATCCGACAGCTTCATGGCATATCCTCCTGTTCTCTACAAACAGATTAGGCTATAAATAAAAAAATAGACTGTCCCTTCCTGTCGGGGCAACCTATTTACCTAAATCAAACAAGCTTGATTTCCGGTAACCAGGCTGTCATGGTTCTTGTAGAACTTTAGACCCTCGGCTTTGCGTCCTTGCCTTTCGGCAAGTTTGCCCTTATCAAATCTGATCTCGTTATGTATGCGATTATACCTATCAGTAGGTTAAAAGACCTAAAATTTTAATTCTAGTATACCTAGTTTAGCCGTCGGATTCAACCGTTTTCGCAGGCAGCTTGATTTCAGAGCGGCGAGTCCCTACAATGAAACTCATATATCCACAACTTTTCAACTTATCCACACACTTGTCCACAGAATGTTAACAACGAATGCTTGTTCGACTTCTATTCACATGTGGATAACATTTTTTTAAGCGAGGTGTCCCCTGTGGATGAACATATATATTGGATGCGGGAAGCGATCCATGAAGCTTTGAAAGCCGAAACGATCCGTGAAGTTCCAATCGGCGCTATTGTCGTGCGTGACGGTGAAATTATAGGCCGCGGCTACAACCTGCGCGAAACGTCCCTGGATCCGACCGCTCATGCCGAGATGATCGCGATCCGCCAGGCCAGCGAGCATTTGCAGGCGTGGCGTCTACTGGACTGCAAGCTCTACGTCACGCTGGAGCCGTGTCCGATGTGCGCGGGAGCCATCGTTCAATCGCGCATTCCGCAAGTGATCTATGGTACCGCAGATCCCAAAGCAGGGTGCGCCGGCACGCTGATGAACCTGCTGCAGGAAGAACGTTTCAATCACCGCGTCGACGTAATCAGCGGCGTGCTGCAGGAAGAATGCGCAGCGCTGCTGACCCAGTTCTTCCGCAAGCTTCGGAACAAGGTCTAGAAGTCTGTTCGATCCGAACCTAGATTCCTAGACCGGCAAGCTGGCAAGGCAAGAGCACGGTTGCATGACGAAAAACTCCGTGTTAAAATAGTCTTTGCTATGCGCCCGTAGCTCAGCAGGATAGAGCGACAGTTTCCTAAACTGTGCGTCGCGGGTTCGAATCCCGCCGTGGCGCGTATAACCCCGCTTTAATCGGGTGGAATCAAACGCAATTTATGCGAACTTCTTACGGTAATAAACGTAGGAAGTTTTTTTATTTATGGACTTATGAGCTGGCTTATTTCGAAGCACAGGTTAACAACGCGCTGGCGCGCATACTCCTCAGTCAGAAAACAGCCACCTTCATACGGCAAAAGCCGCCTGAGGACGTACGCACGTATGTCCCATCTTCGCGCAACTTTACGCGTGATATCGTAACGATTTCGTCTTCCGGTTCGAGAATCAACGCTACATTCTCTATTAGTAGATACGCATTCCAATCAAAAACTAACATTTCATTAGCAACGTCATCCCGATGTTTCATTCGTACCGTTATCTTGCGAATAGCCATCACCTCCTTTCCGGTCAGGACGCTCGCGTGTAAACTGAGGTTCCGTATGTGAAATGAAATTTATAATATCATTTTGAGTTATTATCTTAAATTGATATTAACCCAATTTGTTAATAACGTCAAGCGTTGTTATTGTGGTAGAATGGAAATTAATAGGAGCGTGGTTTTCGTTGATTCGTTTTAAGCTTTCGGAGATGTTAGATAAACGTGGGATGACCATGTACCAAATAAGCAAACAGACTGGCATTCGACCGAATACTTTGAGCCAGTGGGTTAACAATGAAAAATTACGTGAGGAAGACAAACACGTTAAAGCAGTTAGTGTTGAGGTTCTTAATCTATTATGTAAAACATTAGACTGCACTCCTGCTGAGCTGTTCGAGTACATAGCAGACAACGATCAAAAGACCAAGAAACCATAATAGGGGCAGTGGTAGCCGTTTACGTGCAGACTGAATCGGAATAATCCAATGCGCCTCTGACTTGCAACCCCCTTTACATGCGTTATCGCACATGATATAATGAAACCGTTAGGAGGTGATGTAAATGCTTACCCTTCTGACGGCGATAATCCAGCTATTGGTTGCTCTCGTCAATCTCTACATAGTGCTGGAAAATCACCGAAAAGAAAAAGACTCCAAGCGTCGGAAGCGCTCGAAGTCTCGTAAGTAAATCACCGGAGAGGTTTAAAACCTCTCCCCCTAACAATCATTATACGCGAAAGGAGCCGTGTACTCAATGGCTTACGTCACTTTCGTAATTTCAATTATCACGCTCGCTATATCGCTATATACGTTAATAATCGTACGGAAACAGAGGTAACCGTCATGAACCCCCTTGATCATATTATGGGTGTCCAGGAGGCCGCGGAAATATGGGGATTATCGCCGGGTACCATCAAAAACTATTGCGCAGAAGGGCGCGTTAAAGCGGTTCAAATCGGTAAAACGTGGATACTTGATAAGAACCAACCGAATCCTGCCCAACCGAACCATCCGAAAAATTGGCGTAAAAAAGACAGCGGCCGACCGGAATAAATAACGCAAAGAACTTCTTACCGTTTAGCCCTGGTAGGTTTCCTGTTTTATTTGAGCGAATCTAGCTGTTAAGTTAGCGTGTTTGTTACTTGAGCAAAGGAACGAATAGGCGTGGTATTGATAAGCCGCAAACAATTCTGCTGCATCTGACTAGGAACACGAAAAAAACCTGCAAAAGTACATCCTTTTGCTCGTAGATACGCTGGCTTTGAAACATTCCTGCAAAAGTGCAGGTTTTTCATCGAATACATCAGCTCAGACCCATTTTCACCGGAAATTCCTGCACTTTATACGAAAATAAAAAGTAACTCTAGCCTCGTATGATGGCAGAACGCGTTTGAAAACGGCTGGGTTTGGACATACTTATCTCTAAAAAAGCAAAAAAA